>NZ_PQLN01000053.1:0-34654 GCF_002919855.1 Aeromonas sp. ASNIH8
AGTCAGCCGTACGATGAAGAGCAGAAGTTATCATGATCGTTACTATGTTGGGAGTCACATAGAAGATCAGATCCTGGAAAACGGGAAAGGTTCCGTTCAGGACGCTACTTGTGTATAAGAGTCAGGTCTGGCCCAGCTCATCATGGGCAACGCGGTACCAGGCCTGGTGCTTGGCATCCTGATCGGCAAGGGGGTGGAAGAGAGCGGCTGGAACCACGTCACCAAGGTGATGATGAGTGCCATCGTCCTGCTGTTCGTGCTGAGCGGCTTCTTCCGCGGCTTTGACATGAAACTCATTGAATCCTTCCACCTGGGCGTTCCCCTGTGGCTGGAAAACGTCCACAACCTCATGAGCGGCAAATAAGGGTGCACACCATGGATGAGAAACTGAGAAACAACTTCTGGTATGCCGACTGGTCCTTCCCCATCTTTGTCGGTCTGCTCTCTTCCGGCGTCTTCGCCGGTACCCACATGTTCTACCTCTACGGGGTCGGCGCCTTCAACGAGGTGGCCTTCGTCGCCATGCTGAAAGCCGGCATGGACACGGGGGCCTATGGTGCAGTCGCCGCCTTCGGTGCCAGCTTCCTGTTCGCCCGCATCATCGAGGGCTCCCTGGTGGGGATCCTCGACATCGGCGGCGCCATCCAGACCGGAGTCGGCCTCGGGGTGCCCGCCCTGCTGCTGGGGGCCGGCATCGTCTATCCGGTGGAAAACTTCACCGCTTCCCTGATCACCGGCATGGGGATTGGGATGGCCATCGGCTACGTGATCATCCTGGCGCGCAAGTTCACCATCAACCAGAGCAACTCCACCTACGGGGCGGACGTCATGATGGGGGCTGGCAACAGCTCGGGCCGCTTCCTCGGTCCCCTCATCATCCTCTCCGCCATGGGCGCCTCCATTCCCATCGGGATAGGCTCCCTGCTGGGTGCCCTGCTGTTTTACATCTGGGAGAAGCCCATCACGGGCGGCGCCATTCTGGGGGCCATGCTGTTCGGGACCGTCTTCCCCATCGCCCTGGCTTAATCCAAGGCCGTCTCTTGGGCGGCATTCAAGAACCTGTTTGCGCTCTGTCGCGAGAGGTCGTCAGCAAGGTGAAGAGCAACACATGAGCCTTGGAAGCGCCCTCGCAGTAAGAGCGCAAGCAGGTTACAAGAGGGATATCAGCATGTACGACACGATCATCAGGGCGGGACGCCTGGGAAACGGGCAGCTCGTCGACGTCGCCATCAAGCATGGCAAGATAGCGGCGCTGGGTTCACTGCCAGAGAGCACGGAGGCGAAGCAAACCCTCACTCTGGACGGGCAGGTCCATGTGAGCGCCGGCTGGATTGACGGCCACACCCACTGCTACCCCGCCTCCCCCCTCTATCACGATGAGCCGGACAAGGTGGGGGTGGCGTCCGGCGTCACCACCGTCATCGACGCCGGCAGTACCGGGGCCGACGACGTGGACGACTTCCAGCGTCTCGCCGCCGGCTGCAAGACCCGGGTGCACGCCCTGCTCAACATCTCCCGCATCGGCCTGCTGCGCCAGAACGAGCTGGCGGATCCGGCAGACATCGATCCCGCCCTCGCCCAGGCGGCCATCCGGCGCCATCCCGGCTTCATCGTCGGCATCAAGGCACGCATGAGCGGCAGCGTGGTGGGTGAGAACGGTCTGCACCCCCTGCGCATGGCCAAGCAGATCCAGCAGGCCAATGGCAACCTGCCACTGATGGTGCACGTGGGCAACACGCCGCCGGATCTGGACGAGATCGTCGCCCTGCTGGGGGAGGGCGATCTGCTGACCCACTGCTTCAACGGCAAGCCCAACCGCATCCTGACCCCGGCGGGTGAACTGCGCCAGGCGGTGCGCGAGGCGATGCGGCGGGGACTCTTGCTCGACATCGGCCACGGTGGCGCCAGCTTCAGCTTCGAAGTGGCGGAGCTGGCCATTGCCCAGGGCATCCTGCCCCACACCATCAGTTCAGACATCTACTGCAAGAACCGCATCAAGGGGCCCGTCTACAGCCTTGCCCACGTGATGTCGAAGTTCTTCGCCATCGGCATGACCCTGGAGCAGGTGCTCGCCTGCGTCACTCACCAGGCCGCCGATGCCCTGCGCCTGCCCGGCAAGGGGCGACTCGAGGTGGGCGCCGATGCAGACATCACCCTGTTCGAGGTGAGCTGCGGCCCCACTCTCTTTACCGATACCGAGGCCGGCACCCGCAACGGTGACCGGCAACTGCTCCCTCTCGCCGCCCTGGTGGGCGGCGAACTGGTTCTGACTCACTACGGGAAATCACACCATGCCTTCTGTGTATGAGAAATACCGGCTCAAACCGGTGATCAACGCCTCCGGGCGCATGACCATCCTCGGCGTCTCCACCCCCGAGCAGGAGGTGGTCGATGCGGTCAACTTCGGCCTCGGCCACTACTTCGAGGTGAAGGATCTGGTCAACAAGACCGGCACCTACCTGGCCGAACTGCTGGGTGTTGAAGATGTGGTAGTGGTCTCCTGCGCCAGCGCCGGCATCGCCCAGTCGGTGGCCGCCGTGATCGTGCGCGGCGACCCCTATCGCCTCGAGCAGTTGCATGCTCATGCCCACGACGTGCCGAGCGACATCGTGCTGCCCAAGGGCCACAACGTGAACTTTGGTGCCCCCGTCGGCACCATGGTCAACCTGGGGGGCGGCAGGGTGGTGGAGGCAGGCTACGCCAACGAGTGCTCACCCGCTCAGCTGGCCGCCGCCATCAATGCCAATACCGCCGCCATCCTCTACATCAAGTCCCACCACTGCGTGCAGAAGAGCATTCTGTCGGTGGCCGAGGCGGCCGAGGTGGCCAAGGCCCACGGGATCCCGCTCATCGTCGATGCAGCGGCCGAAGAGGATCTGCGTCTCTACTACAACCAGGGTGCAGATCTGGTCATCTACAGCGGCGCCAAGGCCATCGAAGGGCCCACCAGCGGCCTGGTGCTCGGCAGGCGTCAGTATGTTGAGTGGGTCAAGCAGCAGGCGGGCGGCATCGGCCGTGCCATGAAGGTGGGCAAGGAGGGGATCCTCGGCCTGACCCACGCCATCGAGCGCTACCTGGCCAAAGAGAAGGAGAGCGGCACCGCCATGGTCGCCAAGATGACCCCCTTCATCGAGCGCCTCAACCAGCTGCCCGGCGTCACCGCCAAGGTGGTGTGGGACAGCGCGGGGCGCGACATCGCCCGCACCGACATCGCCTTCGACCATGAGCGCCTCGGCATGACCACGGTCCAGGTGGTCTCCCGTCTGCAACAGGGTACCCCCGCCATCTACTGCCGCGGCTACAAGGCCAACGAGGGGCACATCGAGATAGATGTGCGCAGCGTCACCCTGCCCCAGCTCGACCAGATCCACTCCGCCATTGCCCACCTCGTTCAGGAGAACAACTGATGTCTCTTACCCCCAATTACTACCGCGATCGGGTCTGCCTCAACGTGCTGGCAGGTTCCAAAGAGAATGCCGTCGACATTTATGAGGCCGCCGAGGGCCACGTCCTGGTCGGTGTGCTCTCCAAGAACTACCCGGACATCCCCTCTGCCGTCGCCGACATGCAGGCCTACGCCAAACTTATCGACAACGCCCTCTCCATCGGGCTGGGAGCAGGTGATCCGCGCCAGTCCGCCATGGTGGCCGAGCTGGCCCGCCAGTTGCAGCCTCAGCATGTCAATCAGGTGTTCACCGGGGTCGGGGCCAGCCGGGCGCTGCTCGGTCAAGCTGACACCCTCATCAATGGCCTTGTCTCCCCCACCGGCACGCCGGGGATGGTGAAGATCTCCACCGGCCCCCTCAGCGCGCAGCAGGCTGACGGCATCGTCCCCATCGATACCGCCATTGCCCTGCTCAAGGACATGGGCGGCAGCTCGGTCAAATTCTTCCCCATGGGGGGACTCGCCTGCCGCGCCGAGTATCAGGCAGTGGCCGAGGCCTGTGCCCGACACGGCTTCTGGCTGGAGCCCACCGGCGGCATCGATCTTGAGAACTTCGAGGAGATAGTGCGGATCGCGCTGGAGGCAGGAGTCGAGAAGGTGATCCCCCATGTCTACAGCTCCATCATCGACAGCGAGAGCAGCCAGACCCGGCCGGAGGATGTGCGTACCCTCCTCGCCATGGTGAAGGCACTGCTGGCATAGCAACCCCACAGGCACCGGTCCGATCACTGGGCGGTGCCTGGCTTGTTAATGACCCCCTTGTTAACATCGATCCACCATGCGCGACAGGAGTCCTCACCCCCTCATGACCAAGCTGCCCCACCCCAGACTCCAGCAACTGCTCGCCCTGCTTCACGCCGAGCCTCTGCCACAGGAGGAGCTGGCCCGCCGTCTCAATGTTTCCACCCGCACGGTGCGTACCGACGTGGCGACCCTGAACGAGCTCATTGCCACCCGGGGCGCCCACCTGATCCATCAGCGGGGCAGCGGTTACCAGCTCAAGATCTACAATCAGGGACTGTTCGATGCGCTGCTGGCCGCCCAGGGGCAGGAGAGCCCTCTGCCTCGCACCAGCCGCGAGCGGGTGCTGCACCTCCAGGTCTTGCTGCTGACGGCGGAACAGGGGATCAAACTCGACGAGCTGGCGGACACTTGGTATCTAAGCCGGGCGGCTTTACAAGGGGACATGACGGAGGTGCGGGAGCGGCTCGCCCACTTCGGGCTCACCATCGACAGCAAACCCAGGGTGGGGATGCGCATTGCGGGAAGCGAGATGGCGATCCGCGCCTGCCTCACCCAACTGCTCTGCCAGGAGCTGCTGCACCAGCATCCGCTCCAGAGCCTGTTGCCCACCCTCTGCCCCAGCAAGACGCTGGAGGTAGTGGGCAACCACATTCACGAGCAACTCGGTCGCCATCAGCTGCGCCTGGCCGACGAGAGCCTGCAGCAAGTCACCGTCTACTGTGCCGTCGCCCTGCTTCGCCAGGCGTCTGGTCACGAGTTGCGCCAGTTTGCCAGCGACGACATCACCCCGCCCCTGGCAGTGGTGGCCCGCGACATCTATGCCGAGCTGCCGACCCTGACTTCACCGGGGCAGGAAGAGATCGCCTGTCTCGCCATCCAGATCCAGGCTCGCCTCACTGCAGAGACGCCCCTGCTCAGCCCGGCCATGGCGGCCGAGAGCGAGCAGCTGACGGCGCACCTGCTGGGTTACATCCACCAGCACTACCCCTATGACCTGCGCGGCGACCCGCAATTGCGAGCCGACCTGCAGACCCACATCGGCGCCATGCTGCTGCGGGTCAAATACCAGATTGGTAGCCACAATCCCCTGGCGGACCACATCAAGCAGTATTACCCCCTCGCCTACGACATCACCCTGGCGGCCATCTCTGAGTGGATCAGGCAGACCCCCTACCGATTGACCCACCACGAGATCGGCTACCTGGTGATCCACATCGGAGTCGGCCTGGAGCGCCACTACGACATCGGTTACACCCGGCGCCCCCAGGCGCTGCTGCTGTGCGATGCGGGCAACGCCACCTTCCGGGTGCTGGAAGCACGCATCCGGCGGGAATACCCCCAACTGCAGCTGACCACGCTGGAGTCGGTGCGGGACTATGAGGGACTGGTGCGAGTCGAGCAGGATTTCGTCATCAGCACCCTCAAGGTGAGCGAGAAGAATGCTCCCGTGGTACAGGTCTCCCCCTTCCCGACCCAATACCAGCTGGAGCAGCTCGGCAAGCTGGTGCTCGTCGATCGCACCCGTCCCTATCTGCTCGACAAGTATTTCGATGCCGACCACTTCATGGTGCTTGATGAACCCATCAGCCAGGGGATGCTGTTTGATCGCATCTGCAGCCAGCTTGAGGCGGAGGATCTGGTGCAGAGCGGATTCCGGGGATCCTTGCAGGAGCGGGAGCGGATCGTCTCCACCCTGCTGGGGGACGGCATCGCTCTGCCCCACTCCCTCGGCCTGCTGGCGCGCCGCACCCTGGTCTATACCGTGCTGGCCCCCCAGGGGATCGATTGGGGAAACGGCGAGAGCGCTACCCTCATCTTCGTGCTGGCCATCGCCAAGGCGGATTATGAGGAAGCCATGGGACTTTATGATCTGTTTCTGGCACTGATGAACGAAAAAGCCAGCAGAAGTCTGCTGGCTTGTCGGGATTTTGCCGCTTTCAAGGCGCTGGCTCGCAGCGCACCTTGAGCACGCCGAGGCGTATTACTCCTCATTGAAGCCCGAGGTGAACAGCGCCACCACGGCGGCCAGGGCCTCCACCTCTTCGGGGCCCTCCACCTGCACCTCCACCTGTTTGCCCTGGGCGGAGTCCAACATCAGCAGGCCGATCACGCTGTCCGCGTCGGCCTCGACTCCCTCTTCGTTGCGCAGCAGCACGTGGGCATCGAACCCCTGCACCAGCTCGAACAGCATCATGGCCGGTCGGGCGTGAATGCCTAACTTGTTTTTGACTTCTACCGAGGCGGAAACGGTCATCTGAGCATCCTGTGGATCTGTCAGGCGGGGTTTGAACGCTTGTCCAACGTGCGATGGCGGATCTGCACGTTCTTGCCAAGCAACCGGAATGCGCTGGCCAGCCGCTCGGCGATGAACACCGAGCGGTGTTGTCCGCCGGTACAGCCAATCCCGACGGTCACATAGCTGCGATTGTTGCGCTCCAGGTGGGGCAACCAGGTCCCCAGCATATTCTCGATCTGCTGGATGAACAGCATGACATCCGGCTGGCTGGAGAGGTAGTTGGCCACGGGCTCATCCTTTCCGGTGAAGGGCTTGAGCTCCGGGATCCAGTGCGGGTTGGGCAGGAAACGGGCGTCGAACACGAAGTCCGCATCCTTGGGAATGCCGTACTTGAAACCGAACGACTCGAACACCAGCACCAGCTCGTTCTCTTTCTTGCCGAGCACCCGGGTTTTGATGAGCTCGCTGAGATCGTGGATGCTGAGGTTGGTGGTGTCGATGCGCAGGTCGGCGGTCGAGGAGAGTGGTGCCAGCAGGTGGGTCTCTTCCCGGATCGCCTCGTCCAGCGAAAGCTTGTTGCGGGACAGAGGGTGCAGACGGCGGCTCTCACCGTAGCGTTTGAGCAGGGTCGCGTTGTCCGCATCGAAGAAGAAGCTCGAAAACTTGACTCGCCCCTCGTTGCGCACCTGGCTCAGCAGGTTCTCCAGCCTGTCTGCCTGGGCAGGCAGGTTGCGCACATCGATGCTGACCGCCAGCTTGTCATACTGGCTCTCCACCGACACGATCAACTGGGGCAGCAGGTTGACCGGCAGGTTGTCCACGCAGTAGTACCCGAGATCCTCGAGCACCCTCAGGGCCACCGTCTTGCCGGAGCCCGAACGACCGCTTACTACTATTAACTGCATCTTGTCCCCTCACGCCAACGTGGCTGTGTCAGACCCGGCCTCAGGCCGACGTCATGATCTGATAGAGTTCTTCGTCGCTGGTCGCCTGGCGCAACTGGCGGCAGACGGCCTTGTCAGCCAGTTTGGATGCCATCAGGGAAAGAGTCTTGAGGTGCTGCTTGCACTCGCTTTCCGGCACCAGCAATGCAAAGAGCAGGTCAACCGGTTGATTGTCGATAGAATCGAAAGGGATGGGCTCGGAGAAGGTCATCAACACGGCGGTCGGCGCGAAGGCGTCGTCAATCCGGCCGTGGGGGATGGCGATACCGGCTCCGATCCCGGTACTGCCCATCTTTTCTCGCGCCAGCAGGCTTTCAAACAGGACCTGGCGGGAAGCGCCGAGGCGCTCTGCGGCCAGTTCACTGATGATCTCGAGCGCGCGTTTCTTGCTGGTACAAGGGACCGCACTCTTGGTGCAGTCCCGACTCAGTATGTGTTCAAGTTGCATAGTTATTTTTGATTTAACTTATCTTTGTGCTTGATGATCTGCCGATCCAGTTTATCCAGCAGGGTATCAATCGCCGCATACATGTCGGCATGCTGCGAATTGGCGAACACCTCTCCCCCGCTGACATGCAGCTTGGCTTCGGCGATCTGGTTCAGTTTTTCGACGCTCAACACCACGTGTACGTTGTTGATATGGTCAAAGTGACGCTCGAGTTTGGCAAATTTGTTGTTCACATAATCACGCAGAGCTTCGGTAATCTCGACATGGTGTCCGGTCAGGTTAATTTGCATAACGTCTTCCTTTTGTTTGCCTAAACCAGGCGTTTGCGCTGATTGGATGGCGGGATCAACAAGGATTCACGGTACTTTGCGATCGTGCGTCTCGCCACCATAATACCCTGTTCGGCCAGCAAATCCGCGATCTTGCTATCACTAAGCGGCTTGGCGGGGTTTTCCGCCGTCACCAGCTTCTTGATCAGGGCGCGAATAGCGGTCGATGAGCACTCTCCTCCTCCCTCCGTATTGACGTGACTGGAGAAAAAAAACTTCAGTTCAAAAATGCCGCGGGGCGTATGCATGTACTTCTGGGTCGTGACCCGTGAAATGGTCGACTCATGCATCTCCACCGCTTCCGCGATGTCGTTGAGTACCATGGGTTTCATGGCCTCTTCGCCGTACTCGAAAAAGCCCTGCTGCTGCTCGACGATGCAGCTGGCCACCTTGAGCAGGGTGTCGTTACGACTCTCCAGGCTCTTGATGAACCACTTGGCCTCCTGCAAATGAGAACGGATGAACTGGGTATCCGTGCTGCTGCGAGCATTGCGCGCCATGGCCGCATAGGCCTCGTTGACACGGATGCGCGGAGCAGAGTCCGGATTGAGTTCAACCACCCACTTGCTGCCCTTCTTGACCACGGACACATCCGGGATCACGTACTGGGATTCACTCTGGATGATGCCGTTGCCGGGTCTGGGCTCCAGTTGCTGGATAAGATCCAGTACCTCCTTGAGATCGCTCTCCTTGAGGCGGGTCTTGCGAGCCAGAGTGCGGTAGTCGCGATTGCCGAGCAGGTCCATGTGTTCGCGGATCACCTCTCTGGCTTCGTCGAGCCAGGGCAGGTCCGGCGAATACTGGCCGAGCTGGATCAGCAGACACTCTTGCACCGAACGGGCGGCGATGCCGACCGGATCGAAATGCTGCACCCGCTTGAGCACGGCTTCGATCTCATCCAGTTCGACTTCTACCTCCTCGCTGCTGACTGCAGCCTGAATATCCTCGAGGGTGGCAGTCAGATACCCGGATTCGTCGATGGCATCGATGATGGCAAGGGCGATGGCCGCATCCACATCACTGAACGGGGTGAGCCGCATCTGCCACAGCAGGTAGTCTTGCAGGTTCTCGGTGGTCTCCCCCTGATAGACGCTGTCTTCCCCGTCATGGATGGGGCCTGCGCTCTGGGCCGTACCGGCCGAGTAGACCTCGTCCCAGGTGGTGTCCACCGGCAGTTCATCCGGCATGCTCTCCTGGGCCATGGCATCGCTGGAGTCGAGTTGACTGGCGTCCTGTGTCTCTGTCTGACTGGTTTCCTGCGCCTCGTTCTCCTCTTGCTCCAGCAAGGGGTTGTTGTCGAGCGCTTGCTGAATTTCCTGCTGGAGTTCCAGGGTGGAGAGCTGGAGCAGACGAATCGCTTGTTGTAATTGTGGCGTCATGGTCAGGGACTGACCGAGACGCAACTGTAATGTCGGCTTCATCTACGTCGGGATATCCTTATGTTCAGCGAGGCAGCCACCTAACAAAAAATGAGGGGTGCCCCCTTACTATAGACTGAATTGATCGCCCAAATAGACGCGCTTGACCTGCTCATCGGCGAGGATATCGGCCGGCGCGCCCTCGGCAATCATCTTGCCGTGGCTGACGATGTAGGCCTTCTCGCACACATCCAGCGTCTCTCTGACGTTGTGGTCCGTAATCAGCACACCCAACCCGCGTTCTTTCAGATGCTGGATGATCTTTTTGATATCGATGACTGAAATAGGATCAACACCTGCGAAAGGCTCATCGAGCAGAATGAATCTCGGCTCTGCCGCCAGCGCCCGGGCGATTTCCACCCGGCGCCGCTCCCCACCCGAGAGGCTCTGGCCCAGGCTGTCGCGGATATGGGTGATATTGAACTCTTCCAGCAACTGTTCGACCTTATCCTCCCGCTCTTCGCGGCTCAACCCCTTGCGGGTCTGCATGACCCCCATCAAGTTGTCGAACACCGACAGGCGCCGGAAGATGGAGGCCTCCTGAGGTAGATAGCCGATGCCATTGCGGGCACGGATATGCATGGGCTGCAGGCTGATGTCCTGCTCGTCGATGGTGATGAGGCCGGCATCTCGCTGCACCAGGCCCACGATCATGTAGAAGGAGGTCGTCTTGCCCGCGCCATTCGGGCCGAGCAGGCCCACGATCTGGCCCGTACCCACCTCCAGGCTCACATCGCTGACCACCATGCGGCGCTTGTAGCTCTTTTGCAGACCCGTTGCTTTTAACACTGCCATGGCTGTTGTTTCCTACTTCTTCTGATCGGCGGGTTTGTCGAAGTTCTCCACCTGATCCGGCAGGAACACCGTCTTGACGCGCTGGGTGGGCCCCTTGCTCTCGGCAATCATCTTCTGCTTGACGATGTCGTAGCGAATGAGATCGCCGGTCACCTGGCTGTCTTCCTGCTTGAGCTGGCCGTTGCCGGTGATGGTCACCAGCCGGTTCTTAAGCTCGTAGCGGATGCTGTTGCCATGGGCATTGACCGGTTTGCCGTTGTCCAGCACCTGGAAGAAGGTGGCTGGGTTGCCATACGCGGTCATCACCTCGGCGCCCTTGTCGCCGGAGCGGATCACCACCACCTTGTCGGCCTTAATCTTGATGGTGCCCTGGGTGATGATGACATCCTCGCTGAAGGTGATGCGGTTGTCCTGCATCTCGGCCACCTGCTTGACCGCATCCACATAGACCTTCTCGGCAAAGTCGGACTCTTTGGCATTCAGGGAACCGCACAGCAACAGGGCCGTGAGGGCCAGATTAACGTTTTTCATTGAAATAAGTGGCATGGCCTTTATCCAGTAACTCGAAATATTTACGTTCCAGGTGACCCTTGAGGCCAACGCCCTCGGTCTGGAACTCCTGGCCCACAATGCTGATGTGCTGGTTGCTTCTCATCCCCTGCGTCACCAGATCCAGCTCCAGATAGGAGGTATCCAGCGTGGAGATGAAGGAAGCGGGCAGCAGACCGTCCAGATGCACCTTGTCACGGAGGATCACATTGTCATCGGTGTTGAGCACCCCGGTTTCGGCCGTCAGCTTCCATTCGGCCGCGCCCTTGTCATCGAACATGTAGACCACCGGCTTGGTGAAAGTGGCCTGCTCGAGTACCTGGTAGTACTCCGCATATTCGGATTCCAGCCGCTCGGTGCGCTTGCCCTGCTCGTTGAAGCGGGTCGTCACCAACTCTCTGGCGGTGAAGTCCGGTTGAAAATTTTCCGTCTTGGTGGTCGGCTCGGGGACCAGCTCGATCTCCCCCAGCTGCCAGGCCGCCAGCGCAGCCAGAAACAGCAGGCCGAACAGCACAGTCTGTTTGTTCATCGCGACGCCTCGGGTTGATAGTCAGCCAATCCCTGGGCCTGCAAGATCAGGTCGCACACCTCGCGCACGGCCCCGACGCCACCGCCAAGCCGCGTCACCAGATCCGCCTTCGCCAGCACAAGCGGATGAGCGTCGGCAACGGCGATACCCAGGCCGCAAGCCTGCATCACCGGCAGATCGATGGTGTCATCTCCCATATAGGCGGCTTGCGATGCATCCAGCCCGAGCTTGGTCAGCAAGGCCTCGAAGTGGGGCAGCTTTTTGTCTGCACCCTGCACCAGGTGCTGGACTCCCAGACTCTGCATGCGATCGCTGACGATGCGGGAGGTTCGCCCCGTGATGATGGCAATCTCGATGCCCGCATTGAGCAGGGCACGCATGCCGGCACCGTCACGGGTGCAGAAGGTCTTCAGCTCTTCGCCGTTATTGCCCATATAGATGAAGCCGTTGGAGAGCACCCCATCCACATCGCACACCAGCAGGCGGATCTGCGCCGCCTTCTCGTACTGGCTGCGCGTCACCGGACCATAGAGGGTCGGTACGTCTTGCATCAAATTACTCCGGCTTTCAGCAGGTCATGCATGTTGAAGGCACCCAGCGGGTGTCTCTCCCCATCCACGACCAACAACCCGTTGATTTTCCTGGTTTCCATCAGCTTGACGGCCTCGGCCGCCATCATCTCAGGCCCTACGGTAACACAGTTCACCGTCATGACGCGGCTGATGGGGGTGTGATGGATATCCACCTGCAGGTCCAGAATGCGGCGCAGGTCACCATCGGTGAACAGACCGGCAAGCAGCCCTTGATCGTCCACCACCGCCGTCATGCCGAGCCCCTTGCGGCTCACTTCCAGCAGCGCCTGGCTGATGGTGGCATCTATCCCCACCTTGGGCAACAGCTCGCCGCTGTGCATCAGATCGCCCACTCGCAACAGCAACCGCTTGCCGAGGGACCCGCCCGGGTGCGACAGCGCAAAGTCATCGGCGGTGAAGCCACGGGCCTCCAGCAGGGCCACGGCCAGCGCGTCCCCCATCACCAGGGTGGCGGTAGTGCTGGATGTCGGGGCCAGACCGAGGGGGCAGGCCTCTTTCTCCACCTTGATGCACAGGTGCACGTTGGCCTCTTTCGCCATGGTGGAAGCAGGATTGCCTGTCATGCAGATGAGTGGAATGCCGCGGCGCTTGAGCACCGGCAGCAGAGCCAGGATCTCGTCGCTCTCGCCGGAGTTGGAAATGGCGATGATGAGATCCCCGGCTGAGATCATGCCGAGATCCCCGTGGCTGGCCTCGCCCGGGTGCAGGAAGAAGGCGGGCGTTCCCGTGCTGGCCAGGGTCGCGGCAATCTTGTTGCCGATATGACCCGACTTGCCCATGCCGGTCACCACTATCTTGCCGCCACAGCGCAGCACCATCTCGCAGGCGCGCTCGAACGCCTCGTCAAGGTACTGGTAGAGTCCATCAATGGCTTGTTTTTCTATGTCCAGCACCGCTCGGGCGCTGCGACGGAAATCGAACAATTCAGACACTTTTTCAGGCTTTACAGACATAAAGGCACAGCTCCGGGCCGAAATTTGCTGCGGGATTATAAAAAAGTCTGCCGAGATAAGCGAATCGGATGCGGAATGGGCGGTCATTGACGCAGGTTGTTACATAAAACTGTCGCGTACTTGGGGGGGAAACCCGCTCAATAGTTGTTCCTCGCTGTTGCTTAGACCTAGACTAGCCCATAAAATTCGCTCTTCATTTATACCGGATGGACAATTGTTTGAACGATGACCTGATCACCATCTCCGACCTGACCTTCAGTCACGGGGATCGGCTGCTGTACGACAGGATCAACCTGACCATTCCCCGTGGCAAGGTCACCGCCGTCATGGGTCCGAGCGGGATCGGCAAGACCACCTTGCTGCGCCTGATCGGGGGCCAGCTCAAGCCTGAGTCCGGTCAGATCCTGTTTGACGGGGAAGACGTTCCCACGCTCTCCCGTTCACGCCTGTATGAAGTGCGTAAACGGATGAGCATGCTGTTCCAGAGTGGCGCATTGTTCACCGGCATGACCGTCTTCGACAACGTGGCCTTCCCGCTGCGGGAGCACTCCGGCCTGCCGGAAGAGCTGATCCGCACCATCGTCATGATGAAACTGCAGGCTGTCGGTCTGCGCGGGGCGGCCAAGCTGATGCCGTCCGAGCTCTCCGGTGGCATGGCGCGTCGCGCGGCCCTGGCGAGATCCATCGCGCTGGATCCGGATCTCATCATGTATGACGAGCCCTTCGTGGGGCAGGACCCCATCACCATGGCGGTGCTGGTGAAGCTCATCAAGGAGCTCAACGATGCCCTCGGCATCACCTCCGTCATCGTCACCCACGACGTGAAGGAGGTGCTGAGCATCGCCGACTACGCCTACATCATCGCCAACCGCAAGGTAGTGGCACACGGCACACCGGAGCAGCTGCGCGAGGAGCACAATCCCGAAGTCGAGCAGTTCCTCAAGGGATTGCCCGACGGTCCTGTTCCGTTTCATTTTCCGGCAGGTGACCTGCTACAGGATCTGTGATGTTGACAAGTCAGATAAGCAAGCTGGGCCGCAGCGGTGTGCGTTTCATCAACGCCGTCGGGCGGGCAACCATCATGCTGTTTCATGCACTGGCAGGACGACCCCAGCCACGCAAGCACTTCCCGCTGCTGGTGCAGCAACTGTATGTGGTGGGAGTGCAATCCGTCGCCATCATACTGGTGTCCGGCCTCTTCATCGGCATGGTGCTCTCCCTGCAGGGTTACAACGTATTGAAGGATTTCGGCGCAGAGCAGAGCCTGGGGCCTCTGGTTTCCCTCTCCCTGCTCCGTGAGCTGGGCCCTGTGGTCACCGCCCTGCTGTTCGCCGGTCGTGCGGGCTCCGCCCTCACCGCCGAGATCGGTCTGATGAAGGCCACCGAGCAGCTCTCCAGCCTGGAGATGATGGCGGTCGATCCGCTGCGTCGGGTCGTGGCGCCCCGCTTCTGGGCCGGGGTCATCAGCATGCCGCTGCTGGCCTTCATGTTCAGTCTGATCGGCATCTTTGGCGGCAAGCTGGTTGGTGTCGACTGGCTGGGGGTGGACGAAGGCAGTTTCTGGTCCGCCATGCAGGCCTCCGTCGACTGGCAGGACGACATCATGCAGGGCGCCATCAAGAGCCTGATCTTCGCCCTGGTGGTGACCTGGATAGCGCTCTTCAACGGCTATGATGCCAAACCGACCTCGGCCGGGATCAGTCAGGCGACCACCCGTACCGTGGTTCACTCATCCCTGGCCGTGCTCGGTCTGGATTTTATACTCACCGCAGTCATGTTTGGATAAGGGAAAGATGAAGTTCAGCAAAGTAGAATTTCTGGTTGGCGCCTTCATGCTGGCTGGCATCGCGGCCATTCTGGCATTGGCACTGCAAGTGGCGGGATTGAGTTTCAAACCGGAAGGAGAAACCTATACCCTGCGCGCCCATTTCGATAATATCGGCGGCCTGAAAGTACGCTCGCCGGTCAAGGTCGGCGGCGTCGTCGTCGGTCGTGTCAGCGACATCACCCTGGATCCCAAGAGCCAGGTGCCCGTCGTCTCCTTGCAGATGCAGAAGAGTGCCGGCGAATTCTCCGAGACCAGCACCCTCTCCATCCTCACCTCAGGCCTGCTCGGCGAGCAGTACATCGGTCTGGCTCCTGGCTTCACCGACGAGGAGATGGGCACCAGCATGCTCAAGGACGGCGACATGATCGAAGACACCAAGTCCGCCATCGTGCTGGAAGACCTGATTGGCAAGTTCCTTTACAGCCAGTCCTCTCCGGCCGCCAATACACCCGCAACCAAGGAGTAACCATGTTCAAGAAAATCGCCCTGCTGCTGGGTCTGATGACCAGCATGCTGTTCTCCCTCGTCGCCTGGGCGGATGTCAACACCTCGGATCCTTACGCCCTGGTGGATCAGGCCGCCCAGCAGACCTTTGCCCGCCTGAAAGCCGACCAGGCCCAGGTGAAGAGCAACCCGGACCACCTGAGGGTGATCATCCGCGAGGAGCTGCTGCCCTATGTGGACAACCGCTTCGCCGCCTACAAGGTGCTCGGCAACCAGATCAAGCAGACCACCCCGGCCCAGCGTGACGCCTTCGTCGACGTCTTCACCGAGTACATGGTGAGCTCCTACGCCGATGCCCTGGCCCACTTCGACAAGCAGACCGTCAAGGTTCAGCCGGGCAAGGCCGCCGAGAGCAACATCACCGCCGTCAACGTCAGCGTGAAAGAAGCCGGCAAGCCGGACATCTTCCTCGAATTCAAGCTGCGCAAGAACAACAAGACCGGCGAGTGGAAAGCCTTCGACATGGTCGCGGAAGGGATCAGCCTGCTCTCTGCCAAGCAGAACGAGCTCGGCGGCCTCATCCGCCAGAACGGCATCGACGCGGTGATTGCCCAGCTGCGCGAACACAATGCCAAGCCGCTGGTCATCAAGTCATGATCTTGAGCGGTGACTTGCAGGCGGCCCAGGTCAACGATCTTTGGCAACGCCGCGCCGACTGGTGGCAGGACGACCGACTCGAACTCGGTGCCGTCACCACCCTGGATTCCGCCGGCCTGGCCCTGCTGGTCAAATGGGCCAAGGCGGCCCTGGCACGAGGCGCCACACCGACACTGGTGGGCGCCTCCGACGATTTTCATACGCTGGCCAACCTCTACGGGGTAGCCGGCCTCTTTCATTCAACCCCGCTCACAACTGAGGACTCATAATGCAAGTCTCTGAAATTGAAGCGATACTCCTCGAGGCTTTGCCATTGTCCGAAGTCCATGTCAAAGGGGATGGCAGTCACTACCAGGTGATCGCCGTCGGCGACATGTTTGACGGCATGAGCCGGGTCAAGAAACAACAGGCCATCTACGCCCCCCTGATGGACAAGATCGCCACCAACGAGATCCACGCTCTCTCCATCAAGGCCTATACCGACGCCGAGTGGAAACGCGAGCGTAAATTCCAGCTGCCCTCCTGATTTGGTAAAGAAGTAACCATGGACAAATTCAAGATCACCGGCCCCTGCACCCTCTCCGGTGAAGTGACCATCTCCGGCGCCAAGAACGCCGCCCTGCCCATCCTGTTCGCCACCCTGCTGTGCGACGAAGAGGTGCAGCTCTCCAACGTGCCGCGTCTGAAAGACGTCGGCACCACCCTCAAGCTGCTGGAGATGCTGGGTGCCACCACCAAGGTCAACGGCAATGTGACCGTGCTGACCGGTGCGGTGAACAACCACGTCGCCCCCTACGAGCTGGTGAAAACCATGCGTGCCTCCATCCTGGCGCTGGGTCCGCTGGCGGCCCGCTTCGGGGCGGCCGACGTCTCCCTGCCCGGCGGCTGCGCCATCGGTGCCCGCCCGGTCAACCTGCACGTCCACGGCCTGGAGCTGATGGGCGCCAAGATCACCATCGAGGACGGCTATATCAAGGCCCGTGTCGACGGTCGCCTGAAGGGTGCCCACATCCTGATGGACATGGTCTCCGTCACCGGCACCGAGAACCTGATGATGGCCGCTGCCCTGGCCGACGGTCGCACCGTGATCGAAAACGCCGCGCGGGAACCGGAGGTGGTCGATCTGGCCCACTTCCTCAACGCGCTCGGAGCTAACATTCAGGGTGCGGGTACCGACACCCTGACCATCGACGGCGTCGAGCGTCTGCACGGTGGCAGCTACAGCGTGCAGCCTGATCGCATCGAAACCGGGACTTTCCTGGTGGGCGCAGCGGTCACCGGCGGCAAGATCACCTGCCGCAACACGGACCCGAGTCTGCTGGAAGCCGTGCTGGTCAAGCTGGAAGAGGCAGGCGCCTTGATCGAGAAGGGCGAGGACTGGATCACCCTGGACATGACGGGCCGCACCCTGAAGCCGGTTACCATCAAGACCGCCCCCTACCCGGCCTTCCCGACCGACATGCAGGCCCAGTTCACCGTCCTGAACGCGGTCGCCCAGGGTACCGGCATGGTCACCGAGACCATCTTCGAGAACCGCTTCATGCACGTGCCCGAGCTGGTACGGATGGGCGCCGATATCGAACTGCAGGGCAACGTGGCCATCTGCCGCGACACCAACCAGCTCAAGGGTGCCCAGGTGATGGCGACCGATCTGCGCGCCTCCGCCAGCCTGGTGCTGGCCGGCTTCGTGGCCGAAGGGGCCACCATCGTCGATCGCATCTATCACATCGACCGTGGCTACGAAGACATCGAGCACAAGCTGCAAGGCCTGGGTGGTCGCATCGAGCGCATCAAGGAATAAGCTGGCTTCACCATGAGCCGACGATAAAAAGGCCCCCTCGCAAAGCGAGGGGGCCTTTTTCATGACTCCGAATGGCGGCACTCCCTTCTCCTCTTGCGGGAGAAGGGGCGGGGATGAGGAGGACAAGCAGACACCCTTTCCCCGAGGGAGAGGGTCAAGGGCTCAGGCGGTCAGCCGCTCCAGCTCGCCGATAAGCCAGATGGCCTCCTGGCGATGGGAGCCGCACACGTCCGCCATGGGGCGAAAGCCGCCGCACACCGCCGGGCGCTCCGGCTGGCCGAAGATCTTGCACCCCAGGTGCGCATCAAGCTGCACACAGGGCACACCGGCGGGCTTGCCGTCCGGCATGCCGGGAATGGCACTGCTGATGCTGGGGGCGATGCAGCAGGCACCGCATCCCTGACGACATTCCATCTGATTTTTCCTCTGTGGGGCACCGCAGTGTAGCAAGGAGTCCGGTTTCTCCTAAGCCTTATCCCTGCCCGGGCACCCTGGCGCCCTGCAGAGCGCAAAAAGCCCGGCAGTGCCGGGCTTTTTGCTGCGGGAGTCAGCACATCACAGGATGATGTCGCGTACCACGCTGTCCTTGCGATCCAGGAAGTGGATCGACTTGATGCGGCGAATGGTGCGCGATTTGCCGCGGATCAGCAGGGTCTCGGTGGTCGCCATGACGCCGTCGCTGGTGATCCCTTCCAGCAGATCACCCTTGGTAATGCCGGTGGCCGAGAAGATGACGTTGTCATTCTTGGCCAGATCTTCGAGCTTGAGCACCTTGCTCACGTCGATGCCCAGCTCCTCGCAGCGCGCGATCTCCTGTTCACCCAGGGCGCGAACCTCGGGGCTGTCACCCTTGACCTGGTGGCGGGGGATCAGGCGAGCCTGCATGTCGCCGTCCAGGGCGCGGATCACCGCGGCGGAGATCACCCCTTCCGGCGCGCCACCGATGCCGTAGAGCATGTCCACTTCGCTGTCCGGCAGACAGGTGAGGATGGAAGCGGCCACGTCGCCGTCGGGAATGGCGAACACCCGCACTCCCAGACCCTGCATCTCCTTGATCGCCTTGTCATGACGCGGCTTGGCCAGGGTGATGACGGTCAGACGGGAGAGGGGCTTGCCGAGCGCCTTGGCCACGGCCTTGAGGTTCAGCTCCAGGGCCTGATCGAGATCGATGGCGCCTCTCGCCTTGGGGCCCACGATCAGCTTTTCCATGTACATGTCGGGGGCCTTGAGGAAGGATCCCTTGTCGCCCACCGCCAGCACGGCCAGAGCATTGGCCTGACCCATGGCAGTCATGCGGGTCCCCTCGATGGGGTCGACCGCGATGTCCACGGCGTCACCCTGACCCGTGCCCACCTTCTCGCCGATGTAGAGCATGGGGGCTTCGTCGATCTCCCCTTCGCCGATCACAATCTCGCCATCGATCTGGATCTGATTGAGGATGTGACGCATGGCCGCCACGGCCGCGCCATCGGCGATATTCTTGTCACCACGTCCGAGCCACTTGTAGCCAGCCAGTGCAGCCGCTTCCGTCACTCGGGAAAATTCGATTGCCAGTTCACGTCTCATCGCATATCCAACCTTAGGAGCTCGAAAACGGGCGGCATTCTACCACAAGGGCAAACCTTTGCGCGTAAAAGTGGCGACCAGCCACATAAATCCCGGTTTTCATCCCGCTGACATGGAACCGACACGGTTTGTTCATTGCACGGTCACCCGACTGTCATCTGTCACTTCTAGCATGGCCCCGTCTTTTAAAACAAAAGCTTGCAACACAAGGGATCATGATGAAAAAGCTGACAGTAGTAGCATTGGCTCTTACCGCCGCCTTCCAGGCTCAAGCCGTTGAAGTGTACAAAAACGAGAGCACCCTGCTCGACCTCTACGGCCGCATCTACGCCGGCCAGTTCTTCGGCGAGAAGAAAGAGCTGGACGCCAACGGTGACATCAAAAACGAATACAGCGACAAGCAGGGGGCCAACCAGTTTGTCCGTCTGGGCGCCAAGGTAGAGAGCGAGATCAACCCGGGTCTCAAGGCGCTGGCCCAGTACGAACTGCAGATGTACATCAACGACAGCGAGAAGACCGTCAGCGAGAACTCCGACAACCTGCGTACCCGTCTGGCGTTCGCCGGTGTCGGCGCCAACTGGGGAACCGTCACCTTCGGTCGCCAGAAGGGGGCTCCTGGCTTCCTGGCGGACTGGACTGATGTCTCCCTCTCCGATGGTTACGGCAACGAGGCACTGGGCGCCAAGACCGACACCTTCGCCACCAACCGCGCCGGCTCCGTGCTGAAGTACTCCGGCCTGTTCAACGGTTTCCAGGTAGATACCAGCTACAAGTTCGATGGCGGTGACACCGAAGAGACCTCCAGCAAGGACAGCGATGCCGCCTACGGTGCCGCCGTGGCCTACACCTTCCCGTTCAACCTCTCCCTGGGGACCGCCTACAACGTGGGCATCCGCGACAAGAGCGGTGAAGAGGATGCCAAGCTGTGGCTGCTCTCCGCCAAGTACGACAACAAGGCCCTCTACGCCGCCCTGAGCTATGCCGACGGCAGCGACTTCCTGGCCACCGGCAAGGATCACACCGGCTGGGAAGGGGCGCTGGGTTACAACTTCGAGAGCGGCTTCGGCCTGATGGCCCTGTGGAACAAGCAGAAGGTGGAGCAGGCTGGCAAGTCTGACTACGACTCCATCGACTACTACACCCTGGGTGCCCAGTACAAGTTCAACAAGAACCTGCGCGTCATCGGCGAGTACCGCATCAACAACCTCGACAGCCATGACAGCGGCAAGCTCAACACCAAGGATGACTTCCAGCTGGCGGCCCGCTACGACTTCTAAGTCGGCAACCACCTGACGACACGGCGCGCAGAGCACTCTGCGCGCCGTTTTTTATTGCGTCAGGCCAGGGGTTTGTACGCCGACACCAGCAACAGCATGGGGCGCTCCGCCTCCTCCGCCAGGGCCGGGTTGGCCGCAATCTGCGCCGCCGTCGGCCCCCACTCCTCCACGCGGCGGATCTGGAACCCGGCGGCGACAAGGGCATTGAGGTAGGTGCCCAGGGTGCGGTGATACTTGATCACCCCCTCCGCCAGCCAGTTGCTGACCCGCTTGCCCTCCGCCTGATAGCCGTTGATGGGCCAGGAGCGGCGTCCCTCTGCATCCACCAGCCAGCCCTGCGGCTGCGGGCAGGTGAAGATGGGGTGCTCCACCGAGAACACCAGGCTGCCGCCAGCCACCAGCGCACGGTGAATCTCCGCAAACAGCGGCGCCACCTCGGGCAGGTAGTGCAGCGCCAAGGAGCTGTAAATGAGATCGAAAGGCTCATCGGACAGCGCAAGACCGTCCAGATCCCCCTGCCGATAGCGGATGGTCGCATCCCGGGTCAGCTCGGCGGCACGGGCCAACATCTTCGCGGAGAGATCGATACCGACCACATCGGCAGCCCCGAGATCTCTGGCTGCCCGGCAGAACCAGCCATAACCGCAGCCCAGATCCAGCACCCGCTTGCCGGCAAGCTCCGGCAGCATGGCGTGCAGCGCCGGCCACTCCGGCGCCCCCGCCAGCCCGTGAAGGGAGCGTGGCAGTTGGGCATAGCCCTCAAAAAACCCTGGTTCGTCATAGATATTTTGTGACATTGCACTGTTTCCTCTTGAAGATGGTCAGCCTCTCTGGCCGACGACCCGGCCCTTGCCAAGCATACCCGTCGGTCATGACAGACCATAAAAAAAGCAGAGACCCGGGCGGGCCTCTGCTCTGTCTCGCACCCGCAGCCTGGCTGCGGGACAACAAAAAAGGCCATAGACGAGGCAACGTCTATGGCCTTGGTTCAGTCGTGCGGCAAGGTCACGGCTCCCGCGAGGTAGCGAGATCCGGTCGTCACTGCACGATGAATGGATGGGAGGTCTGGGCCTCCACCGGCTCCGGACAATGCTTCATCGTGCGCATCTGTACGGAGTTCATTCGGGTCACTCGCTGATCCGAAGCATAAAGGGTCATGTCACTCACCCGGCCGGGCCGGTTCCATCAACACATTGAAAAATCTGGTGCCACTCTAGGGGACAGGAGTCTCAGAGGCAAGCCCGGCAGATCATGTTTGCCGACCCTCTCACCCCAGCTTCTTCTGCCAGAACATAGCCCGGCCCACCTCGGGATCGAGCTCATAACCCGCAAAGCCGCTGGCGCGATAGGCAGCCTGGGCCACCTTGTTCCCCTCCAGCACCTCCAGGGTCAGCTTGCAGCAACCGAGATCCCGGGCGAGCCGCTCCGCCTCCGCCAACAGCTGCTTGCCGATGCCCTGGCCGCGATGGGCAGGGTGCACCGCCACGTCGTGGATATTGAGCAGCGGCTGACAGGCGAAGGTCGAAAAACCCTCGAAGCAGGTGGCAACGCCAGCGGGCTCCCCATCGACCCAGGCCAGCAGCACATGAGCACCGGGTCGCGCGGCCAGTGCTTCGGCCAGATTCGCCTTCACCTCGTCCGCCAGTGCACTGCCGCCCCCCATCTCGTCCCTGGCGTATTCGTCCAGCATCGCGATCAGCGCCTCGCCGTGGCGAGGGTTGTGCAGATCCGCCCTGATGATCTCGACCATGTTTCTCTCCCTGTGTGTGCCGGATGGTGCGCCAAGGCGCGAGGCCACCATGGTAGCGTCCCCTCCGAACCGAACCAAGGTTCCCCCGGCCTTTTCCCCGAGGTTCCAGCCCCCTCAGTGCCTGCCGCCAATGATCTCTTTTTCTTGCATCTTCTCCTTGCAAGGCAAATGAAAATCAATATCATTAGCAACCTCTCGCGATGAGAGAAATCAATAATTACAAATAAATCAACAAGTTCAGGCCGATTGGTCGACAAAGAGTCACACCCAGATGAACCATTCCCCCCCCCCGCGCGCCTTGCTGGGCGTCGCCTTGCTGGCGGTTTGCACCAGCCCCCGTGCCGAAGACGAAACCCTGACCGTGGTCGGCAAACGCAGCCAACATGAAGAGGTCGCCACCGCGACCCGTACCGCCACCCCGGCCAAGCTGGTGCCCCAGAGCATCGAGAGCGTCAAGGCAAGCGAGCTGACCGCCTTCGGCCAGCCCACCCTGAGTGAAGCCCTGACCGGCATCCCCGGCGTCAACGCCAGCGGCGACACCCGCTTTGACGGCGTCACCATCCGCGGTTTCAGCGCCAGCAACGACTTCTACCTCGACGGCCTGCGCGACGACATGCAATACACCCGCGACCTTGGCAACATCGAACGGGTCGAAGTGCTCAAGGGCCCCGCCGCCGTGCTCTACGGCCGTGGCAGCACGGGCGGCATCGTCAACCGGGTCAGCAAGGTTCCCCAGAAGGGGCAGGCCTCCAGCGTCAGCGCCCAGGTCGGCAGCTTCGACAGCCGACGCTTCGCCGCCGATCTCAACGGCGAGGCAGGAGAGCGGGTACAGGTGCGCCTGAACCTGGTCCAGGAAGACAAAGACAGCTTTCGCGACGACGTGACCAGCAAGCGCACCCTGCTGGCCCCCTCCGTCAACTGGGAGATCACCGACACCCTGAACTGGCTGGTGCAATACGAGCGCAACGAGCACGATCGCACCCCGGATCGCGGCATTCCCGGCGTCGATGGTCGCCCGGCGGATGTCCCCATCGAGAGCGTCTACAGCGACACCCGCCGCGACTTCATCGACGATGTGGCCCAGTCCACCCGCTCCCGCTTCACCTGGGACATCAACGATCAGTGGCAACTACGCCAGCAGCTCGGCTACACCACCCTCGACAGCCAGTTCGACAATACCTATGTCACCAGCGTCAAGGGTGACAAGGTGACCCGCGCCCGCTGGCAGCAGGATCTCAAGGCCAGCAGCCTCACCAGCAACACCGAGGCGGAAGGCCAGCTGCAAACCGGTCCCATCGCCCATCGTCTGCTGGTGGGCCTGGAGCAGGGCTGGCAGGATCGCACCCCCAAGCTCTACCAGAACGCCAGCCCGATCCCGGCAGGCAACCTCTATGATCCGGGCTCCCTGCCCACCTACGACGGCGCCATGAAACTCTCCAGCGACGCCCATCACAGGGTGCGCGGTGTCGGCCTCTATGTGCAGGATCAGCTCAGCCTGGGCGACTGGCACCTGCTGGCAGGCCTGCGCCGCGACGACTTCACCGTCACCAGCCGCCGCAACGACCTCGACAAGGAAGAGATCCTCTCGGTCACCAGCCTGAGTCCGCGCCTAGGCCTGGTGTGGAACCCCATCGAGGAGCATGCCTTCTACACCTCCTACAGCAAGACCTTCACCCCGGTGGGCGGTGAGCTTATCGGCATCACCCCGGGGGACAAGAACAACAACCTGGATCCCCAGCACACCCGGCTCTATGAAGGGGGCGTGAAGAGCGACTGGCTGAACGGCCGCCTCGCCACCACCCTCTCCCTCTACCGACTGGAGATGTACAACAAGCGCAGCAAGGATCCGCTGGATCCCACCCGGGTGATCCTCACCGGTCTGCAGCGCACCGACGGCATCGAGCTGAGCGCCCGTGCCCAGCTGACCGACGAGATCTATCTGCGCGGCGGCGTCGCCATCCAGGATGCCGAGCAGGTCAAGGCAGACGCGGACCTGCAAGGCAAGCGACCGATGAACGTCTCCCGCCAGAACGGCCAGCTGTTCGCCGGCTACCAGAGCGGCAAGCAGGGCTGGTTCGGCGAGACCGGGATGACGGCGGTGGGGGATCGCTTCGCCGACAACGCCAACACCACCACCTTGCCCGGTTACGCCCGCTTCGACGCCCGTGCCGGCTACCGCTGGCCCCAGTGGGAAGCCCAGCTGAGCGTGGAGAACCTGACCGATCACGACTACTTCGTCAGCGCCACCAGCGCGGCCCAGATCATGCCGGGCACGCCCCGTCAGCTGCACCTGACCGCCGCCTACCGCTTCTGATCCTCCCTGTTTACCGACCCCTCTGGCCAGCGTTCGCTGGCCAGATTGTTATGAAGCACCGAACGATGACACGCAGAAAACTCCCCCTGCACAACAACAAGTGGGTGCGCCGCATCCACGCCTGGGCCGGCTTTGCCACCCTCACCCTGATGCTGCTCTACGGCCTCACCGGCCTCTGGCTGCAACACAGGGCCGTGCTGCCCCTGCCCGGTCCCCACACCGCCAAATCGAGCGAAGAGATAGTACTGAGCACGCCGCTGGCCAGCCCGGATGAATTGAAAGCCCTGCTGCAACAGCGTTATGCAGACATGTTCGAGGAGGGGCGACCCCAGATCACCCCGCCCCAGACCCTGCCCACACCATCCGGCGCCCTCACCCTGCCGGCCCGCTGGGAGCTGCGCGGTGTCACCCTCAGCCAGAGCGTGGCCGCCAGCTATGTGGAAGGCACTCTGCTGGTGCGCACCGAGCTGCAGCAGGCCAACTTCGCTGCCAGCCTCAACCGGCTGCACCGTGGCATGGGCACCGGCCTGCCCTGGCAACTGGTGGGCGATCTGGCGGCCCTGGCCATGCTGCTGCTGGCCCTCACCAGCCTGCTGATGTGGAACAAGCTGCACGGCCCCGCCGGTCGCGGCATCGCCCTGCTGCTGCTGGGCGCCCTGGTCACCGTGCTGGTGGCCCTGCTCTAGCCCTTTTACCGACACCAAAACGGGATCCTGCTCCCGGCGGCGGTAACCTTGCCCGCACCTCGGGTAACAAAGGGTAACCGGCCTCCGATGGGGGTCACAGTTGGCGACCAGGCGGCTGGATAGGGAGCACCTGCGGCTGATAGGGTGCGCCCAGCTCCCGAACGCCACGAGGAATCATGCGCATCTCCAGCATCGAATGCGGGCGAGTGGTGGCCATCCTGGCCGTGATGACCATCCATCTCTCCCCTTTCAGCAACCCCTTCGACCCCGCCCTGTGGGACGGCACGCCCTACCCTCTGGTCGGGGCCGTCATCAACCAGCTCTGCCGCTTCGCGGTGCCGCTGTTCTTCCTGTGCGCCGGTTACTTCTTGCAGCCCGCCCTCACCGCAGGCCACCCGCTGACGGTCGCACTGCGCTACTGCCGACCCCTGCTGGGGCTCTGGCTGGCGTGGAGCCTGCTCTACGTGCTGATACCCTTCAACCCGCTCGCGGCGGTGAGCGAGGGCTACCTGCCCGCCATGGCAGGCCAGTGGCAGATGCAGCTCGGGGATCCGCTCAACGTCTGGTGGGTGGGCGGCATGATCCACCTCTGGTTCCTGCCCGCCCTGATGGTGGCAGTGCTGATCCTGGGGCTATGCCAGCAGGTCCGCCTGCCGAGGCTGGCCCTGCTGCTGGGGGCCCTGATCGGTGGCTCCTATGGCCCGCTGCTGCCGGGGGGCGAGTGGGCCCTGCTGACCCGCAACGGCCCCTTCTTCTCCCTGCTGTTCGTGGCGCTTGGCGCCGAGCTGCGCCTGCGTGCCTGGCAGCCGGACGCCAGGCGCTGCGCCCTGATGATGATGGCGGGGATGGGGCTCTACGCCCTGGAGGCCGCAGGGCTGCTGCGCGTTGCCGCCGTCCCCCTCGCTCGTCACGATTTCCTGCTGGGTTCGCTCCCCTGGGCGCTGGGGCTGTTCGGCCTGCTGCTGGCCAACCCGGCATGGGGCAAAGGCAGCTGGCTGGAGCGCCAGGCGCCCAAGGTGCTCGGCCTCTACTGTCTGCACATGATGCTGGTGGTGTGGCTGATGATCTTCGGCCCCCAGGGCAAGCAGGTGTGGTGGGAACTCCTCAAGGTACCCGCGCTGCTGGCGCTCACTCTGCTCGGCTACCGACTGCTGGCGGCCACCGCCCTCAGCCGCTGGTTGCTGCGGGCTCGCTAGAAACAGGACCCTGACCAGCCAGCAGATCAACGTGGTTCAGCGCAAAATCGTGCATCTGCTGGAGCAGGGGGATCAGGGCGACGCCAAGGGGGCTCAGACAGTACTCCACCCTGGGCGGTACGTCGAGGTAGAGGGTGCGAATGATGACACCGTCGCTCTCCAGCTCCTTGAGCTGGGCGGTGAGCACCTTCTGGCTCACCTCGGGCAGGCAGCGGCGCAAGTCGCCAAAGCGCAGGGTCTGTTCGCGCAGATGAAACAGAATGGCCGGCTTCCATTTGCCGGTCAGCAGGCGCAATAACTGATAGGCGGGACAGGGCAGTGAGGGCACGGTATGGCTCGCGAGTGGTTACTTTGCGGTAACTATGCCACGAAAATGTGCCTTCTTGCAGCCAAGATGCCGGCTTCCTATGATGCGGATTCCGTCAATCAACGCCCACGAGAGGTTTATCATGCCCAGCCTGCTGCAGATCCATTTCAACTTCCCCGCCGAGATGATGGGACCGGCCCTCACTGCTGCGGCCATGCCGCTGGCCGACTCCATCACCCGGGAGCCGGGCTTCATCTCCAAGATCTGGACCGAGAACCCGCGCACCGGCGAGGCGGGCGGCATCTATCTGTTCGAGGATGAGGGGAGCGCCCTCGCCTACGCCACCATGCACGAGCAGCGGGTGCTCGCCATGGGCGCCAGCGCGGTGCAGTACAAGGTGTTCGACGTCAACGAGCCCCTGAGTCGCCTCACCAAGGGCATCGTCTAGCCCGAGCGGGGCTCAGAACCTCAGGGTCAAGCCGATATTGGCCTGCCACTGGGTGATCAGCTCTCCCCGCACCCGGAAGGCGCAGACCTCGGGGTTGCAGAGAAACGCGCTGTCGTCGTTGACCAGGGAGCCGTAGCCGCGCACCTCGGCCCGCACGGCCAGATGTTCGGTCAGGCGCGGCTGCACCCCGAGGGCCAGGGACATGGAAGGGGCCGTCTCGCTGTCGTAGGCATCGAAGCGGGTGACCCCAATCCCGGCACCGATATAGGGGGCCATCAGGTGGTCAGAGAGGGTCAGGGCCCCGGCAAACTGCAGGGTGTCCACCGTCAGCCTGTCGGGCAGTTCGGGGGACACCCGGGTCGACTGGTGGCTGTAGAGCAGCTCCACCATGCCGGGGTCATCCACCTCCCTGCTGATGAAGAGCCCCCAGCTGCCGGAGTGCTCCCCTTGCAGGGTGTCGATGTCGCTCCCGTGCGGCGTGGGGGCCGGCTCGTCCATGGCCCGAAAGTCGATGGCCGAGCTGTATCCCGCAAAGGGAGTCAGCTGCCAGCCCGTCGCCGGGGGCTCGGCTGCCCAGCCCGCCAGGGGCAGCAGCAACCCCGGCACCATCCCCATCGCTCCTCTCATGTGCTCATCCTTTGGTGAAAAGACCTGCGCAAAGCATATCAGAGCGCCCGTCTCCCACACTGGACGGGGGCTGTACCAGCCTCATTGCCCCGCTCCCGATGGAAATATCTGTGCTCCCCGGGGTTATTCATCCGGGATTAACCTCGCCCCCGTAAGCTGACGGCGCCACAGCGGTGGCATCAACAGACGAGGATCTCAGGAATGGTTGCCGCGCAACTCAACGACCCCCAAAGCACGCTCTCCGATACCCTAAGGGCCACCGCCCACGCCATCGAGGAGAGCCACATCAGCCTGCGCCAGATGCTGGCCCTGGTGGGCGAACAGGGCATGCTGCTGTTTTGCGTGCTGCTCACGGTTCCCTTCCTGCTGCCGGTCTCCATTCCCGGCGTCAGCACGCCCTTTGGCCTCTTGATCCTCTTCATCGGCATCGGCATCACCCTCAACCGGGTGCCCTGGCTGCCCGCCTTCCTGATGGAGCGCCGCTTCGCCGCCGAGCACCTCAAGCCGACCCTGCACAAGGGGGCGGATCTGCTGGCCCGCATCGACCGCTTCATCCGCCCGCGCCTGCTCATCCTGACCGGCAGCGTGACCATCAACCGCTGCAACGGTCTGCTCATCATGCTGGCCGCCCTGCTGCTGATGCTGCCGCTCGGCGCCATTCCCTTCACCAACGCCATGCCCGCCTGGGCCATCCTGCTGCTGGCCATCGGCATGTTGCAGCGGGACGGTCTCTTCGTCGCCCTCGGCTATGCCCTGGTCGCCGCTACCCTGGTCTGGTTCAGCGCCCTGGCCATCGGCCTGCTGATGGCGGGGCAGAATATCTCGACCCTGTTCGGCTGATCTGGCCCGGCCAAATGAAAGAGGGCGACCCCGGGTCGCCCTCTTTCCTGTTCACTCCGGCCCTCAGGGCGCCCCATCGTGGGCCACCCGGTTGCGCCCGCCCCGCTTGGCCCGATAGAGCCACTCGTCCGCCCGGGCCAGCACGGTGCCAAGATCCTCTCCCGGCCGGATCAGGGTGGTGCCCAGGCTCACGGTCACGGGGGCGGGATCCGGCGCCATGGCCGCCACTGCGGCGCGGATCCGCTCCGCCACCTTCAGCAATATCCCCTCGTCTATCTGCGGCAGCAGGATCAGAAACTCCTCGCCACCGCTGCGCACGAAGAGATCCTCCCCCCGCAACTGGGCGGCCACGCAGTCGCAGACCCGGCACAAGACCTTGTCACCGGTCTGGTGGCCGAAGCGATCGTTGATCTGCTTGAAGTGATCGAGATCCAGCATGATGAGGCCGGTGAGATGCTGCCCCTGCACCCTGTGGTGATACTGGTCGAAGAAGAAGTGGCGGTTGTAGAGGCCGGTGAGCTGATCCGTCTCCCCGAGCCGCTTGAGCCGCTGTTGCAGCTCGTGCTGGCGGGTGATGCTGCGGGTCATCCAGGTCACCGCCCGCTTCCCCTCATATAAAGAGGGCAAGGGCGCTATCTTGCCCTCGAAACGCTGCATTCCCTGGGGCCCGGCGTCGGCGTCGATGCCGTCCACCTCGGCGGGGGAGAGGTCATACTCCACCACCTGCACTTGGCCGCTGGCGAGGGCCTGAGCCACCTGCGCCATCACCCACTGCGCCTTGTCCTCGGGCAGCACGTCCAGCAGTTGTCTGCCGATCAGCGGGTTGCCGTTCTGGTAGGACTGCTGCTCCATCCCGCCGATGTACTCGATGTAGTAGCCATCTTCGCTGAGGATGAAAACGGGATCCGGCAACTGGGCCATCACTTCGTAGAGTTGTGCCACTGAGAGCGCCATCCGAGCTCCTTGCTATCCGTGGGAGTGGGTCCCTGTACTCCTGTTATACAAGACTCATGGAGTATCGCACAGGGGCAGAAAGCTGCCTGCCGGGCGGGAAGGATGCGGTCGGTGACGTGTTCACCGGACAAGCCTCCGGCAAAGTGAATGGTAGCAATTGGGGATGCTGTCAGAACCAGAATTGTCAGACAGTCAGGAAGGTTTTTTTGCCCTCAGGCAGTGCGACATGCCAACCCAGTGACGTCAGGGACGCCACAGGGGTATTCCCGCCCCCGGAGAAGGGGACAAGGCCGGATCCCGGTCAAGAGGGATCCGGCGAGCCGACATCAGCGGGCAGCGGATCGACTGGCGTTCCAGAGCAGTTCGCCGCTCTTGAGATCCATCAGGCTCATGGCGAGCCGGTAGCGGCCCCCTTCAGAGAGGAGATCCCCGTAGAGCATGTAACCCGCCCCGGTCTGGCGACCCAGACGCACCAGGGAGGCGGGGTTCATGCCCCCCTGCTGGTATTCAAGCTGACCCGTGATGGCCGCCACCTGGCCCGGGTCTGCGAAACGAAAGCCGCTATTGGCCTGAATGCGCTGGATCATGGCCACCGCCAGGGGCTGGGTGCTGAAGGGCTCACCTGTACCGTTCTGGGGCGCCATCAGCAGCAGTACCGGGCTGCTGCCCGCCAGTGCCTGCACATCGGCGGCCTTCAGGAAGTCATCGGCCAGGGCGACCGCCAGCCCCGTCGGTGCCACGGGTTTGGGAGCAGGCACCGGCTCGGCCTTGTCAGGCTCGGCCACGGGTTTCTCTGGTTTGGTCACCGGCTTGTCCGGCTCGCCGACCGGCGGCTGGGGCTCGCCATAGGGATTGACCGCACAACCGCCCAGCACTAGGGCACCCACCATCAACAAGGAACGCAGCTTCATCTTTTCTCTCCGCCAGAAGTCCGCAAGGCGCACTTCATCCATCATCCATTTTGACGGAGCCCGGCTCCGCCTCCCCTCCATGCTAGAGACAAACCGGCCCGGGGTCGATGCGCACATGGGCCGGGGGCGACAAAGGCTGGCGAAGCGGAGGACACAAAAGGGTGGCAAGGGGCCGTCCGGTTCCGTTAGGGTAGCCTGAACCCAGATCACAGAGGAGCGCCTCATGCACGGACCCGATCCCGCCAATCCCCACCCCATGAACGGCTTCCCCCAGCTGTGCTTTATCAAGAACACCATCAAGGGGCCCAATATCGAGGTGGGTGATTACACCTATTACGACGATCCGGAGGATGCGGCGGGCTTCGAGCGCAACGTCCTCTACCACTTCCCCTTCATCGGCGACAAGCTCATCATCGGCAAGTTCTGCGCCATCGCCCGCGGGGTCAAGTTCATCATGAACGGCGCCAACCACCAGACCTCCGGCCTCTCCACCTACCCCTTCTTTATCTTCGGCAACGGCTGGGAGAGCGCCGCCCCCAAACCTGGCACCCTTCCCTACAAGGGAGACACCCTCATCGGCAATGACGTCTGGATAGGCTATGACGCCCTGATCATGCCGGGCGTCAAGGTCGGCAACGGCGCCATCATCGCCGCCCGCTCAGTGGTCACCACGGACGTGCCCGACTACGCCGTGGTCGGCGGCAACCCAGCCAAGCTGATCCGCTATCGCTTTGACGACGACACCATAGCCCGCCTCAACACCCTCGCTTGGTGGAACTGGCCGGTGGAGCAAATTAGCCGCCATCTGCCGCTGATAAGCGGCGGGGAAATTGGTCAGTTGGAGAGGGCTGGTTGATAGATATTTAAAGTCGAGCTGGAAATGGTCTCCTAATTAGGCCACCACGCCGCGATTAGAAATATGGGTGTCTCCGAGCCCCTATCCCCTTTTGATGGATGATTAATTTATTGATACAGAATAGAGTTTTATCATCTATCCCTTCCCTAACAGAGGCAAACCAATAACATGGTCTTTTGGTAACGACCTTGTCTGCACCATCGATAAACCAAGCCAACGGTGTAGCACAGGTTTTGTAAATCAGTCGTCATATGAGGAAACTATGAGCAAATACTACCCACCAGAAGATCAAATGAAGCAATTCCACTGCATCCATTGCGCTGTCTTCGCAAAACAGAAATGGGGCATTCTCTCTTTCGGCTATCACAGCACCAGTAAATCACCGATCTCCGTCTGTCAATGTGAACACTGTGATGGCCTTTCATACTGGTACGAATCACGCATGATCATTCCTGCTGAAGCTCCTGTTGCACCACCACATGCTGACATGCCAGCCTCTGTCATTGATGAATATCATGAGGCACGGAGCATATTTGCTAGATCACCCAGAGCTGCAGTGGCGCTACTACGACTCGCTATCCAGAAACTGATGCCGGAACTAGGCGAAAAAGGCGAAAACATCAACGCCGACATAAAATCGCTTGTTGCTAAAGGACTTCCTGTACAGGTTCAACAAGCTTTCGATTTCTGCCGCGTAGTCGGAAATAATGCTGTTCACCCAGGTGAGATAAATCTAAATGACACTCCCGAAATGGGACAACACCTATTCAATATGATCAATTTCATTATTGAGGACTGGATTTGACCCCATAGGTCCAGACACTTTTTCCCGCTTAGGATTGTGATACCCGACTGCGCAGAAATTCCCGGGGTGAACGGTATCCCAAGGCGCTGTGCGGGTGGTGTTCGTTATAATGCTCAAACGCGATAGCCAAATTGCCTACCGCTGTTCGGCTATCCGGTTTTGGCATCATCTCGATATAGTCTCGCTTCATCGTCTTCACGAAGCTCTCCGCTATACCGTTACTCTGTGGGCTTCTCACCGCAGTAGTTCTGGGCTCCAACCCGATTTCTCGTGCAAACGCGCGGGTCTCATGGGCTCGATACGCCGAGCCATTATCAGTCAGCCACTCCACCGGTGATGCCGGCAACGAATCCCCAAAGCGCATAAAGATCGCAACACGGGCAGATCGCATAAACAACAATCCAGGCCTGATGTTGCTCGCTCACCTCCGCCACATCATCTAGAAAACGCTGGTGTTGTTTGCGGTTGTTATCGCTGTGGCAACGAAGCGGTAAGAGATCCAATAAAACCCAATCAAACCACCAATAGTTGAGAAAATCTCTGCAATATCATGGCAACAAGACCACTACGCACAGCATCATAGAGAAGGTTGTCGCAAAAACGATCCATCCGAATGAGTGCGGTCAACATGCAGCAGCAGTCGAGCCTGGACCAGGTCGCAATCACGGCACTCTGTGCCTGCTCTTGCTCTGCTGGTGTCAGGGATGACTGCGGTGCCATTACAACGCTGGCTTGCGGCCAATCCAAACCAGTTGGCTGCATGATTCCCAGCTCATAGCAGGCAGAAGCAAGCACCAACGTCTGCTCATCCTCACTCTGCTCCACCACACCTTGCATACGTATAACCAGTTCGGCCAATTCGCAGTCCTGAGGCAAGCGACAGGTATTTGCGTCATGTAGCGTCAGTGCCATATCAGAAATCTTGTCATACCAGGCTAAACGCTCACGCCAACTAGCCGGGATCCCTTCTTCGCCATAATAGGCACCGGCCAGTTGGCCATAGATAGCAGCCACAGTGTCGGCATCATCCCCTAGATTGGCAGCCAGCAAAGCACCTTCGGCAAATGTAGTGCTATGCCAGAAACTCCATAGTGCCGCCTCCAGGCTGTGCACAACATAACCACTACTGGAAATCTCGTGACGAGTCTTGTGGCGATAAGTTCCACACGCGATCGCGTCTATCTCCTCCGGCAATACTCCCAACGCACTCAACTCAGACTCTGTCAGTTTCAGAACCGCATCTTTGCCAGCATCTTGGGAGGGATCGATGAGCAACGCCTTATCAATAAACAGTGCCATCAACTGACACGCCGCAACGGCCCGAGCCTCACCATGGGTAGTACGAGAACTCAGTGCAACCATATTCAAGAGATATTGCAGAGCATTCTCTCTTTTTTGCACCCTATGCTGACTGTAAAAGAGCACAATGGGCGCTAATCGCATCAAAGCTGCCGTTTCCTGCACTCATGGCATCTTCACTGCCAGGATAAGGGTCGCCACTATGACCATACTGGCGTAGTGCCCTTCTGACGGTACTACCAATGTCAAAGCAATAACCTGTCACTGAGTTTTCACCCTGCCGATACCAACGTTGATAGCGAGCTAACTGATCGAGTGGATCATGTCGATGACATGCCAACAGGCTGTCAGCCAAACACAAGGCCATGCTGGTATCATCGGTCCATTGACCAGCTTCGAGCTTAAATGGCCCCCCCCCGATCATATCTGTCAATGCCGTGTAACTATCACGGGGAGCAAACTCTAGGGTTGTACCCAATGCATCGCCAATAGCGAGGCCAAGCAGACATCCCTTGGCGGCACTCTGTCTGTTTTTCATACGTGTAATGTCCATGGAAGAGATATATGCACCAACGCTCCGGCAAGACTGAAGACTGTTGCGAGCGAATGATGCAGAAAAGCCCTATAAAAGAAGGAGTAGCATCCCCTTGCAACCTGCTGATTAACAGCCGAGCGCATCCTCACGCAGGGTGCCCTGTTTGCCATCGTCACACCGGTAGCGGGTATGGCCCAATGCATCTTGCCGATAGGTGCAGTTGGCCGCTTGCGCAGGATGAGCAAACAACCAGCCCGCCAGCACACCGAACAGGGCTAACCCACGCCACCTCGCTCGTGGTGACTGTCGGCCAAGGTGAACCTGATCTCGATGCTGTCGTCTGCGGTCCATCGCCGGTTTCCTCTGATGTGTACCTAGTTAAGGGTACTGTGTTCGCCGCCCTGCTCCGATACTGAGGTTTTGCACATGTACCATCTTAAATGCGAAAGGGGACTCCCTCCGACGTAGGTGGGAGGGGAATTTCGCCGGGGCGTCAGCCCCGCTGGTTTTGAATGTATTGCTTGATCACCTCCAACGGTGCTCCGCCGCAAGAGCCCGCAAAGTAAGAGC
>NZ_PQLN01000054.1:0-34524 GCF_002919855.1 Aeromonas sp. ASNIH8
TGTTTCCAGTCAATGACATCTGGTGACGGCAGTTATTGCATTGCAGCACGCGTGGCCGACTTTTCAGGCGACAGCAGGTCTTGTTGGCGCACTCAGGACAGATGAAACCGTTCGGAAAACGCCAAGCAAGCAGCGCGTTTTCGCACTGCGCTTCAGTGCCATAGTCCTTGAAAAAATCAAACAGGCTGTAGCCTTTCTGGAATTGGACTTTGCTTTTGGCCATGATCTCGCACCTCAGTAACTGTACGTAAGATCAGTATAGCTCGTGGTGACTGCTAATCATGGGTAATCAGGTACCATTATTCTTTTAATACGATGAACCAGCCTCGTTACGTGATGGAACGAAAAACAATGAAGTTAATTACAAGGTTGGTTTCCATTTTTATTGCTGTATGGCTTATCGCAATGATTGCCTACCCGGTATTCAGCTCAAATTTTAACTGGGTTGAAACTCAACGTGTTTGGGACAGATGGCAGACACTAAACTCAGGTATGATTGCTCTTCTTGCAGCTATGCTGGCTATTTATGCGACACAATATATCGAAAATAAAAAGCGAGAGAGGAGCTTAATTGCGGAAAAGTCTCTACTTCCCTTGGCATTATCAGAGCTTAGTGAATACTGTATTGCCTTAGCTGAATATTTAAAGATGGAGCATCAAGAATGGAAAAAAGATACTTTAAAAAAATTATCTAAAAATAACAACCTAGTCCCAAATAGACCAGCAGAATGGATCTTCGATGCATTTAAAAACTGCATGATTCATGAGCAAGAATCTGAGGCTAAGTTCATGGCATCGATACTTTCAGACAAACAAATAATAAGTTCGAGGTTTCGTACACTCAAGGATGATAACCTATTGGTGACACAAAGAACCTTTATCAGCCGTAGAAATGAAATTTGTTTATTACACGCAAAAATAGATAGGATGTTCAAATACTCAAGAGAACATTCATTACTTCTGACAACTGAAATAACTGAAGAAGAAAAGTGTAATAGTGCGGCCGTCTTAGATTTCGAATGTATAGCCTAGTAATAAGAAGGGCGCTTTCGCGCCCTTTCTCTTTATTACCCTTCCTGATTTTCTCCGGCTACCGGGTCGACACCGGCAGCGGGTTCAATCTCGATGCGATCGACGCGCTGCAGACCGCGGGGCAGCTTGGCGCCGCGGCGGCCGCGCTCGCCGCGGTAGTAGTCAAGATCAGACGGTTTGAGGGTGAGCTTGCGCTTGCCGGCAAACAGGGTGACGGACTGGCCTTGCGGGATGACGGCCGCCATCACCATAAACTCCTCCCGCGCCTTCACGCGAGCCGAGGGGATGCTGATGAGCTTGTTGCCCTTGCCCTTGCCGAGTACCGGCAGGGTATTGAGCGGGAACAGCAGCATGCGACCCTCGTTGGAGATGGCCATGCAGAGATCCGTGTCCGGCGCGCCTATCTTCTGGGGCGCCATGACGATGCCCCCTTCCGGCACGGTCAGCAGCGCCTTGCCGTTCTTGTTCTTACCGATCAGGTCATCGTACTTGCAGACGAAGCCGTAACCGGCGTCAGAACAGATGAGGTACGGCTCGCCCTCGTTGCCCATCACCAGATGGCGCACCTCTTCCCCTGCCCCCAGCGCGAAGCGGCCGGTGAGCGGCTCGCCCTGACTGCGGGCGGAGGGCAGAGTGTGCGCCTCCAGGGAGTAGGTACGTCCCAGGGTGGAGAGGAACACCGCCTGCTGGTTGCTGCGGCCATGGGCGTGGGCGAGATAGCCATCTCCCGCCTTGTAGGAGAGGCCCTCCACATCCACGTCGTGGCCCTTGGCGGCGCGCACCCACCCCTTGTCGGAGAGGATCACGGTCACCGGCTCGCTCGGGGTGAGCTCCTTCTCGGTCAAGGCGACGGCGGTGGCACGTTCCACCAGCGGGGTACGGCGATCGTCGCCGTACTTCTCGGCATCCGCCAGGATCTCTTTCTTGAGCAATGTGCTGAGACGGCGCTCGGAACCCAGGATCAGTTCCAGCTTGTCGCGCTCTTCCGCCAGTTCGTTCTGTTCGGCGCGCAGCTTGAACTCTTCGAGCTTGGCCAGGTGGCGCAGTTTGAGCTCGAGGATCGCCTCGGCCTGAGTCTCGCTGATGTTGAAGCGCTCCATCATCACCCGGCCCGGCTCTTCCTCGGTGCGGATGATCTCGATCACCTCGTCGATGTTGAGATAGGCGATCAGCAAGCCTTCGAGGATGTGCAGGCGAGCCAGCACCTTGTCGAGGCGATATTGCAGGCGGCGGCGCACCGTCTCACGGCGAAAACTCAGCCACTCGGTGAGGATAGTCTTGAGGTCTTTCACCTGGGGTCGGTTGTCCAGACCCAGGATGTTGAGGTTGACCCGGTAGTTCTTCTCCAGGTCAGTGGTGGCGAACAGGTGGGCCATCAGCCCCTCCACGTCCACCCGGTTGGAGCGCGGCACGATCACCAGACGGGTCGGGTTCTCGTGGTCCGATTCATCCCGCAGATCGGTCACCATGGGCAGCTTCTTGGCCACCATCTGGGCGGCGATCTGCTCCATGATCTTGGCGCCTGAGGCCTGATGGGGCAGCGCGGTGATGACGATATCGCCATCCTCTTCGCTCCACACCGCTCGCTGCTTGATGGAGCCCTTGCCGGTCTCGTAGATTTTGCGGATGTCGTCGCGGGGCGTGATGATCTCGGCACTGGTCGGGTAATCCGGCCCCTGCACATGGGCCATCAGGGCATCCAGGCCGGCATTGGGGTTATCCAGCAGTTCCACACAGGCGTGGGCCACTTCCCGCGCGTTGTGGGGTGGGATATCGGTCGCCATCCCCACCGCGATGCCGGTCACCCCGTTGAGCAGGATGTGGGGCAGGCGGGCGGGCAGCACCACGGGCTCTTTCATGGTGCCGTCAAAGTTCGGCGTCCACTCCACCGTGCCCTGGCCGAGCTCGGAGAGCAGCAGCTCGGAGAAGCGCGACAGCCGCGCCTCGGTATAACGCATGGCGGCGAAGGATTTGGGATCGTCCGGCGCACCCCAGTTGCCCTGACCGTCCACCAGCGGGTAGCGGTAGGAGAAGGGCTGGGCCATCAGCACCATGGCTTCGTAACAGGCGCTGTCGCCGTGGGGGTGGTACTTACCCAGCACGTCACCCACGGTACGGGCGGATTTCTTGTGCTTGGAGAGAGCCGACAGACCCAGCTCGCTCATGGCGTAGATGATGCGCCGCTGCACGGGTTTGAGGCCGTCGCCGATATGCGGCAGGGCCCGATCCATGATGACGTACATGGAGTAGTTCAAGTAAGCCTGTTCGGTAAAGGTGCGCATTGGCTGGCGCTCTACCCCGTCCAGACTGAGCTCGATGGCATCACTCATGTGATTATCTCTTTCGGTTCGGGAGCCGCCACAGGGCGACTCCGGCTAAATGCTTGCCGGCCCCGAGAGGGCCGGCCTACGGCTTAGATGATGGCGAGGTTGCCCTTCTCTTCGAGCCATTCGCGACGATCACCGGCGCGCTTCTTGGCCAGCAGCATGTCCATCAGTTGCAGGGTCTCGTCCCCATCTTCCCCATCTTCCCCTTCTGCCCCCCCTTCCGCGCCCATGGTGAGCTGCACCAGGCGGCGGGTGTTGGGATCCATGGTGGTTTCCCGCAGCTGTTTCGGGTTCATCTCACCCAGGCCCTTGAATCGGGTCACCATCACCTTGCCCTTCTTCTTCTCGGCTTCGACCCGCTGCAGCACGCCGTTCTTCTCGTCCTCGTCGAGGGCGTAGAAGACCTCCTTGCCGATGTCGATACGATAGAGGGGCGGCATGGCCACATAGACATGGCCCTTCTCCACCAGCGTGCGGAAGTGCTTCACAAAGAGGGCGCAAAGCAGGGTGGCGATGTGCAGACCGTCCGAGTCCGCATCCGCCAGGATGCACACCTTGCCGTAGCGCAGGCCACTGAGGTCGTCGGAGTCGGGGTCGAGCCCGATGGCCACCGAGATGTCGTGCACTTCTTGGGAGGCGAGCACCTGACCGGCCTCCACCTCCCAGGTGTTCAGGATCTTGCCGCGCAGGGGCATGATGGCCTGGAATTCGCGATCCCGCGCCTGCTTGGCACTGCCGCCCGCGGAGTCACCCTCCACCAGGAAGAGCTCACCCTGCATGGGATCGGCGCAGCCGCAGTCGGTCAGCTTGCCGGGCAGGGCCGGGCCCTGGGTTATCTTCTTGCGCACCACCGTCTTGGCGGCGCGCATCCGGCGCTGGGCGCTCGAGATGCAGAGCTCCGCCAGCTGTTCGGCCAGCTCGGTGTTGCTGTTCAAGTAAAGGCTGAAGGCATCCTTCACCACGCCCGACACGAAGGCCGAGCTCTGGCGGGACGACAGTCGCTCCTTGGTCTGGCCGGCAAACTGCGGGTCCTGCATCTTGATGGAGAGGATGTAGGCGCAGCGATCCCAGATGTCTTCCGGGGTCAGCTTGACCCCGCGGGGCAAGAGGTTGCGGAACTCGCAGAACTCGCGCATGGCGTCGAGCAGCCCCTGACGCAGGCCGTTGACGTGGGTGCCACCGAGCGCGGTGGGAATGAGGTTCACATAGGATTCGGCGAGGCACTCGCCCCCTTCCGGCAACCAGCACAGGGCCCAGTCCACCGCCGACTGCTCGGAGCTGAAAGAGCCGACGAAGGGCTGCTCCGGCAGGCAGGTGAACTGCTTGACCGCATCGATGAGGTAATCCTTGAGGCCGTCTTCGTAGCACCACTCAAGCTTGATGCCGGTGTTCTTGTCGAGGAACTTGATGGTGAGGCCCGGGCAGAGCACGGCCTTGGCTTTGAGCAGGTGCTCGAGCTTGGAGACCGAGAAGCGCGGCGAATCGAAGTAGCGCGCCTCTGGCCAGAAGCGCACCCGGGTGCCGGTGTTGCGGCGTCCGCAGGTGCCGGTGATGGTCAGCTCCTGCACTTTCTCGCCCCGCTCGAAGGCGATGTCATAGACCTGGCCGTCCCGGCGCACCGTCACCTCGACCCGATCGGAGAGGGCGTTCACCACGGAGATCCCCACACCGTGCAAGCCACCGGAGAACTGATAGTTCTTGTTGGAGAACTTGCCCCCCGCGTGCAGCTTGCAGAGGATCAGCTCCACGCCGGAGACCCCTTCCTCCGGGTGGATGTCCACCGGCATGCCGCGACCGTCGTCGATCACCTCGAGGGACTGATCCTCGTGCAGGATCACCTCCAGATTGCGGGCGTGACCCGCCAGCGCCTCGTCGACGCTGTTGTCGATGACCTCCTGGCCGAGGTGATTGGGCCGGGTGGTGTCGGTGTACATGCCGGGGCGGCGACGCACCGGTTCAAGGCCATTGAGGACCTCAATGGCATCCGCATTGTATTGAGTGGACATGGAGGGCCTTGCGAATTGACGTTTGGGGAGAATCTTACTCGCTGAGCGGGGCTGGGACAAACTCGTCTGTGGCAAAGGGTGATCCAGAGGGGCTCCGGCCTCCCCGCCCGGGATCAGGCGGGTTCCCCGGGCAGGGCCTGCACAAGCTGGGAGAGGGAGCAGTGGAGTCGCCACACCAGCCCCGCCAGAGCCCGGGCCGCCGGGTCTGCATGTTCCCCCAGCCCCAGGCTGATGCGGTCCAGCTCCGCCAGGGTGCGCCCCAGGGTCTCGTGCTGCACGCCCCCTTCGGTCAGAATCCCTTTCAGGCAGCGCAGACAGCCGTCCCGCACCAGATAGAGGGCCGGATCCCGGCTGCGCCAGAGCCTGAGCTGCCAGACGATGTGGCTGCAATTGAGCAGCACCACGCCCCAGCGCAGCACCCAGAGCCGGGCCCCCTGATCCTGACTCTGGCTGAGCTGGCTCACCGCGTGATAGACCCGGGATTCAAACTCCCCCTCGCTCTGCTGCGGGGCCGGGGCCAGCTGGTCCACGAAATCCCGCCGCAGACGATGCATCAGGCGGCGGCTCTTGCGCCGATCCGAGCTGGGCCTCAGGAGCTGGAACGCCAGTCCGGCACTCATCACCCCCAATGCCTGCGCGAGGCTGCTGTTGACGAAGGCGAGGTAGTCGTAGCTCGGCGGATTGGTGATGGCGAGGAAGGAGCCGAGCAGCACGATGAGCTGGCCCCAGAGCGCCGCCCCCTGGGGTCGCTGCAATTTCAGCAGTTGCAAGGTGATGAGGGCGGGGAACAGCAGGGCGCAGAAGATCCAGAAGTCGTCGATGCGGATCATCAGCCCGAACTTGACCCCGAAGCAGATAAAGCTGAGCAGCACGATGGCCTTGAGCATGGTCTGGGCCCCCTTCGCCGGGGCCGGGGTGGCGGAATAGAGCACGCAGCAGATGGCGAGCAGGGTCAGGGCCGCGGCGCCCGCATCCCACTGGGTGTGGATCCAGAAGGTGCAGCCAAGCATCACGCAGAGGAAGGTACGCCCCCCGTTGTAGGCCGCCTCCAGGCCGTCGGTGTGGCTGGTCAGAGAGCTGTGGCGCGGCGGCGCCGGCCACTCCTGACCATCGTGGCGGGCCAGCCTTTCCAGCCAGCGCTGACACTCCAGGTAGCTCCAGCAGAAGTGGCGCAGCCGCAGCCAGAAGGCCTGACAGCGATAATCGTCCCCCGAACGGGCCACGAAGGGCGCCATCAGGCGGGCGATGCGCAGCTTGTCGCAGCCCCCCTGTCCCAGCTCCCGCAGCACGGCGGCCAGCATGGGGGCCGGGTCGACTGCGTCCTCTGGCCAGTGTTGCAGCATGCGGCGCAGCCCCGAGATGAGGCTGACCATCCTCAGCTGGCGATGGAGCAGATAGTTCAGCAACTGGTTGTGGCGACGCAGGCGGTGGTGGCTCCAGACTGCCTGGATGCGCAGCACGTTCAGGGTGAGGATCTGACCGATCACCCCCTCGTGGGCGGTGCGCACATCGGCGCCCGTCTCCCCGAGCCAGAGCAGCTGGGCATGTTCCAGCAGCCGGGTCTGGCTCTTGCCAAGGGAGTCCAGCAGGGTCTCGCCATCGGAGAAACTCGGCAGGATCATCATCATCAGGCCGCCGCAGAGGATGCCGACGATCACCTCGCTCACCCGGGCCTGGGCGATGTCGAAGATATGTTGCGGGTCGGTCAGGTTGACGCAGGAGAAGGCGATGATGGCGGCGGTATAGCCCGCCAGGGCGAAACCGTAGGAGACGTTGTTCTGATGGTGGTTGGAGATGTAGGTGCAACCCCCCAGCCAGAGGGCGATAAGCAGGCTGAAGAGCCAGGGATCACCGATGCCAAGGCCGGTGATCATCACCGCCGCCATGGCGCCGATGAGGCTGCCCACCACCCGCCCCAGGCTCTTGCTGATGACGCCCCCCACGGTGGGAAAGCTCACCACGGCGGCGGAGGTCATGGCCCAGTAGGGAGAGTCGAGTTGCAGCACGAACGCCAGCCAGAGCGACAGGCACATGGCCAGGGCATTGCGCAGGGCGTAGCGCCACTGGCCGCCGTTGGCCTTGCCCCAGGGGGTCTGGCGCCAGAGCGAGGGGATCACTCTAGTCCCCTATGGTGATGGTACAGGTCGTGCCCGCGATCAAGACCAGATCCGGGGGAATCGCCAGCAGCCTGATCCGCACCGGCACCCGCTGGGCCAGACGCACCCAGGGCACGTTCGGCTTGACGTCGAGCAGCAGCCCCTCGCTGCCTTCCAGGCTCTGATCGTGAATGGCGCGCCCTATGCTTTCCACCTCCCCCCTGAGTACCCGATCCCCGCTGTAGAGCACCACCTCGGCCGGTTTGCCGGGGGCGATGTGCCTGAGCTTGGTCTCTTCGAAATAGCCCTGCACATAGAAGGAGTGGGTGTCTATCAGGGCCACCAGGGGCACCCCGGCGGTGGCGTAGTTGCCGACCCTGGCCTGCAGATTGGTGATGTAGCCGTCGCTCGCGGCATGGACCTCGGTCCGGGCAAGGGACCATCTGGCCTGCTCCAGATTGGCCTGGGCCACCTCATAGGCCGCCTTCATCGCCTGGGCATTGAGCCTGGATTCATCCACCGCCTCGGCGGAGATGACGGTGCGGGAGAGGCTCTGGCGACGATTCGCCTCGTGCTCCGCCTTGTCGAGATCCGACCTGGCCTTGGCCAGGGCCGCGCTGGCGTTGTCCAGCGCGATGCGATAGGGCTCGGGATCCAGAGTGAAGAGCAGGTCCCCCGCCTTCACCAGCTGGTTGTCCTTGACCCCTATCCTGACGATCTTGCCCGACACCTGGGGCGTGATGCTGACCAGCTCGGCCCGCACCTTGCCATCCCGGGTCCAGGGCCCCTGCATGTAGTCGTTCCACAGCCACCAGAGCGACACCAGCGCCAGGGCAAAGACCAGCAGGGTGGAGAAGTATTTGAGGGTCGCAAGGGGTGATTTAGCCATGTAGCAATATCCATAGGGCGCCGCTGACGGCGAGGATGAAGAGGGAGAGATCCATCAGCAGGGGGTGCCAGACCTCGCCGCCGTAGAGCCAGTCCCGCAGCAGATGGTGCAGCGGCAGCCAGCCCAGCAGGCCGAGCAGCACGGCCTTGAACAGGGGCGGAAAGTAGAGCGAGGCCCCGAGGATCAGATCCGGCAGCGCTGAAGCAGTCGTCACGGGTGTGCCCCCTGTTGGCAGAGATGGAATGAAGAGAGAGGTCGGGGTCCGCCGGGAGACGGACAGGGCAAGGTTAACACAGCCATGGCGGGGGCTACACAAGCAGATGACCCCCTGAGGCGTCGTCACGGGAGTGGAGCAGCAACACCTCGCCCGTCCTCCCCGCCACCCGTCGGGGCAGTCACCTCGCGTTCAATCGGCCACGGTATCTGCCGGGTGATGCACCCCGTCCCGGGTCGGCACCTCTCCCAGATCGAACGGGTTGACCCCCTCCAGACAGGCGAGGTTGTAGCCATATTCCGCCGGATTGGATCGGCGCTGGTGATGGGTGTAGATGCCGCAGACGCTGCAGAAATAGTGTTTCGCGGTGCGGGTGTTGAACTGGTAGCAGCGAAGCGCCGCCTCCCCTTGCAGGATGCGGATGCCGGAGAGCGGCACCGAGGCGACGATGGCCCCACGCCGCCGACAGAAGGAGCAGTCGCAGCGGCGCGGATCCACCACGCCATCCGGCAGGGTCAGCTCCAGCACCACGGCGCCGCAGTGGCAGCTTGCCTTGTGTTTCTTCTGGATGGGGGTATTGCCGATGCGTGTGATCATGCTGCCTCCTTGCCGCAGTGTCAGGCTGCGAACCGGTTAATCGAACAGGGTATCCCCCCGCCCCTGCGACAGATGGTCATGCAGGGTGCGCAACTGGGACGCCACCACCCGGTGGCGGGAGAGTTCGGGCAAGGCGTCGATGGGGAAGTACCCCGCCCCTTTGGTTTCATCGGTGTCGGTAAGCAGAGCGCCCCCCGTCACCTCGCACAGGAAGAAGGCCTTGTGGGCGTGGGGCAGCTGCGGGGGATGGGGATGCTTGAGCTTGTCGAACAACGCCAGCAGCTGCACCGCCCGACAGACGAGGCCGGTCTCCTCCACCACTTCGCGCACCACGGCGTCCGCCGGCGAATCGCCGATGTCGCACCAGCCCCCCGGCAGAGTCCAGCAACCGTCACTGCGCTCCTGCACCAGCAGGACATGGCCCGCGTCGTTCTGAATGAAGGCCCGCACATCGAGCTTGGGGGTGGGATAGCCGCTATCGAGGGTAATCCAGTCGCCGATGGCGTCGGGAGCCAGCTCGCTCTGGCTGGCGATGAGCGTCACCGTGGCCGCTCGCAGCGCCTCGAAGCGGGCGATGTCGAAGGGATCGCGGGAGTAGGTGAGCCCCGCCTGGGCCGTGGCCAGCACCTGTTCGAGGAAGGCGGCCAACGGCGGTTGCACGGCTAGAGCCCGAGGAAACGGACGATCTGGGCGGGGTAGCGCTCGAAGCCTGTGAAGGCGTGATCGCCGCCGCACTCCAGGGAGAGACGGGCAAAGCGGTATTCGTCCAGCGCCTTGCGATAGTCGAGTACCTCGTCCTCCTGCTGTTGCAGCACCCAGAGCCGCTCGGGGGCAGTCACCGGCACCGCCAGCGCTCTCAGCTCGTCCATGTGCACAGGCAGCAGTTCATAGCGTTCGCCGCTGTAGGGGTTGGTCTGGGGGCCGAGGTAGTCGCAGAGCAGCTCGTGGGGGCGCACCGCCGGGTTGATGAGGGCGGCGCGGCAACCGTACATCTCGCTCACTCGCGTGGCCATGAAGCCACCGAGGGAGCTGCCCACGGCGCCCAGTCGCAGGGCGCTGCCGTGGCGGGCCTTCAGGTCGGCGATGGCCTGCTCGATGGCAGCCCAGGCGGCCGCCGGGGTGTTGGGCTGGGCAGGGATCACCACCTCGATATCGGGCCTGTTCTCTGCCACCCAGGCCGCCATCTGCTGCGCCTTGGCCGAGCCGGGGGATGAATTGAAACCGTGCAGATAGAGCAGGACGGGCTTCATGGCAACCCCTCAGTAACCGGTGGCATTGGGATCGGGCACGAACTGCCCCAGCGGCAGGCGCCACACCTGACTCGCCACCCGGCCATCCGGGTGCAGGGTGAGATAGCGCCAGCCAGGGCCGGATTCGTCCAGTGCGAAACCGTCGGAGAGCGGCTTGAACTGGATGCAGGTAGAGGGGCTGGCGATGAGCCGCACTCCGTGGTGCACCTCGTCAAACTCCTGATGGACGTGGCCGAACAGGATGGTCTTCTGCTGCGGGTGGCGGGCCAGCACGGCGAACAGGTCGTCGGCATTCTTGAGGTTGTGCTGATCCAGCCAGGCGCAGCCCACCGGCACCGCCTGATGGTGCAGGGCGATGAGGGCATGGCGCTCGGGATGCTGGCGCAGGGCCTGATCCAGGGCCGCCAGCTGGTGATCCCCCAGCACCCCGTGGGGTTTGCCGCGCACCTGGGTATCCAGCAGGATCACCTGCCAGTGATCCCCCACCAGCTGCTTGGCCTCGCTGATGCCGGCCGCATGGAGGTATTCGGTCATCAGGGGGCCGTCGTCGTGGTTGCCGGGCAACCAGTAGATGGGGCGAGCCAGGGGCGCCATCATGGAGGCGAAGCGCTGGTACGACTCCGGGCTGTGATCCTGGGAGAGATCCCCGGTGGCGAGGATGAGATCGAACGGGTGCTCGTTGGCCTGCACCCGCTCCAGCACGGCGGCCAGACTCTGCGCCGTGGGCACGGCCAGCAGCCGCCCCTCGGCACTGGCGAAGAGATGGGTATCGGTAATCTGTAACAGGCGCACACTGCCGTCCGGCGCCTGAGGTAGCTCTGTTTCCAAAATCACGCTTCTTTTTTATGGGTTCGACTAGAGGATGTTAATCAGGCTGGTGCCGTGTTTGAGACAAAATCTCAACCAATCGGCCAAGAATAGATTTACCTGCTCCTTTTCATCCCTGTGATGCATTTTTTGATTGGGATAATCATAACGTGGTTGCAACATTGAAATCTGTTGCGCCGCACACACTTCCGCCATTCGCACATCATGATACAAACGAATCTCTATCCGGGCTTGCAAGTAGCTCGGCAATTCGGGGTTGTGCTGGGCCAGGATCACCTGGCTGGTGAAGCGGCTCTCCTCGGTCACCGTGAGCTGGAACTGCAGGCCGTTGCCGACCTGATAGCGGCGCTCGGCACCCACGCTGCCGCCGGGCGGCAACAGTTTCATCAGCGCCATGTAATTGACCTCGCAGGTACGCTGCAAGGACATCAAATCAGGCACATAGCGCTTCATCGGGCTCTGGACTAATGACATGTCGCGGCTCCCTCAATCAGGGTCCATGAAGGGTGGACCCACTGCACAGTGTTCCAGTCGGACACAGGGCACCTGACCCGGGTCTGAACGAGCGTCACCTCAGCGCCCCGCCAACCAGCGTGCCCGCAGCTCGCCGTGATTCAGGGCCAGCCACTGCAGGGCGATGACGGAGGCGGCATTGTCGATGCGCCCCTCTTTGAGCCAGGCATAGGCCTGCTCGCGGCTCACCACGTGGACCCGGATGTCTTCCCCCTCTTCAGCCAGACCGTGGATCCCCTTGGCCTGACTGGCATCCACCTCGCCCACGAACACCTCGATGCGCTCGGTGCTGCCACCCGGGCTCACCAGATAGCTGATGGCGTGTTCGCAGCGTCCCACCTCGATCCCTGCCTCTTCCACCGCTTCGCGCCGCACCACTGCCTCGGCGGTCTCCCCTTCATCGATGATGCCGGCCACCAGCTCCAGCAGCCAGGGGGTGGCGCTGGTCTCCATGGCGCCGATGCGAAACTGCTCCACCAGCACGATCTCGTCCCGCACCGGATCATAAGGCAGCAGGGCGGCGGCATGGCCACGTTCGAACAGTTCCCGGACGATGGGGGCGTTCCAGCCACCGGCAAACAGCCTGTGTTGCAGGCGGTAGACATTCACCTTGAAGAAGCCATTATATCCAGCTGATTTTTCAATGATTTTCACATCATCGCTGGAGTAGTGGCAGGTTTGAGGCAAGGCTTGCTGTGACATTCGAGACTCCTGCCAGCTTGACTTGGCTTGGTTTGACCATAATATTCGGGGGCATGAATGAACATTCATTCACTCGCTCTCGCCGACGATGAGGGAAGGATTTTAGCAGCCACAGGGCATTTGGCTAGGCGCGTTGCCGAGAAAACTCGCCCCGGACCTTGACGTTTCCGCAGCTGGAAAAGAGACAGTTCGCAATGAAATCTGCTTATAGTAGAGTGGTTAAGCTGAAATCAAGCTTGGTCGGTGACAATCCCCCCTTCATCCAGCGGACAGCTTTGGGTTGATACAAAAGGTTAAAACTATCATATGAAAAGAACACTCTTGTCAGTCATGGTGATGCTGGGTGTGAGCGGCGCCGCTCATGCCGAAAACCTGCTCGATATTTACCAACAGGCCCAGATCAAGGACACCCAGCTGCTGGAATCCAAGGCCAAGCGGGACCAGGCCTTCGAGAAGATCAACGAATCCCGTGCAGCCCTGCTGCCCCAGATCAACCTGGGCGCCGGCCTGAACTACCTGCAAAACAAGAACGACACCATGACCAACACGGGCGCTACCGGCTCCGTGACCCTGGATCAATCCATCTACCGTCGCAGCAACTGGGTCAACCTGGATCTGACCGAGAAGAGCGCCACCCAGTCCGACGTGGCCTACAACCTCGAGTACCAGAACCTGATGCTGCGTACCGCCCAGGCCTACTTCGACGTGCTCAAGGCCATGGATACCCTGGAATTCGTGCGTGCCAACAAGACCGCGGTCGAGCGTCAGCTTGAACAGACTCAGCAGCGCTTCGAAGTGGGCCTGACCGCCATCACCGACGTGCACGAAGCCGAGGCCGAGCGCGATCAGGCGCTGGCGGACGAGATCAATGCCGAGAACACCCTGGACAACAGCTACGAGAGCCTGCGCGAGCTGACCGGTATCGACCACCGTCAACTGGACGTGCTCAACACCGATCGCTTCAGCCCGCAGAAGACCGCGTTCAACTCCGACAAGTGGCTGGAGCTGGCCCTGGACAAGAACCTGGAGCTGCACAGCGCCCGCATCGGCAAGGACATCGCCAAGGAGCAGATCGATCTGGCCAAGACCGGTCATGAACCGACCCTGGATCTGGGCGCCGGCCTGAACGCCGGTTACAACGATTACAAGGACGAGATCCGCAACCCCGAGAGCAACAGCAATCAGGGCAACATCGGCCTGAACTTCAAGCTGCCCATCTACACCGGCGGGGCCACCACCTCCCAAGTCAAGCAGGCACAGTTCAACTACGTGGCCGCCAGCGAACAGCTCGAGCGCAGCTTCCGCTCGGTGCAGAGCACGGTCCGCTCCTCCTACAACAACGTGAACGCCAGCATCGGCTCGGTCCGCGCCTACAGCCAGTCCGTCATCTCCGCCGACAGCGCCCTGAAAGCGACCGAGGCCGGTTACGAGGTGGGTACCCGCACCATCGTCGACGTGCTGGACTCCACCCGCAAGCTGTATCAGGCCAAGCAGAAGCTCTCCGAGGCCCGCTACAACTACATCCTCAGCATCCTCTCCCTCAAGCAGGCCGCCGGCATCCTGGAGCAGAAGGATCTGGAAGAGGTGAACCAGGGTCTGATGCCCGCCGCCCAGGTCACCAAGAAGTCCTGAGTCAGGCGCACACCATGAGAAAAGGCGACCCCGGGGTCGCCTTTTTCATCTCTGTTCGCCGCTGGAAGTGCGTTGGTCGGGGCCTGCCAGGCAGCGGCCATGTCACCGACCCGGCAGCCCCATCAAAAAACCCGGCCTTGGCCGGGTTTTACGCTTATCCGCGCTCGCGGATGGTCTTGATGATGTCGGTGGTGGAGCAGCCGTCCTCGAAGTTCAGCACCCGCACCTCGCCGCCATTGGCGGTCACCTCGGCGTAACCGGCGATCTCTTCGGGCTTGTAGTCGCCCCCCTTGACCAGGAGGTCTGGCAGGATCTCGGCGATCAGACGCTGGGGAGTGTCTTCGCTGAAGGGGACCACCCAGTCCACGGCACCCAGGGCCGCCAGCACAGTCATACGGCGCTCGGTCGGGTTGACCGGGCGACCCGGCCCCTTGAGGCGACGCACGGACTCGTCGGTGTTCACCGCCACGATCAGGCGGTCCCCCAGCTTGCCCGCATTGGCCAGATAGGAGACATGACCCGCGTGCAGAATGTCGAAGCAGCCGTTGGTCATCACCACCTTCTCGCCGCGCAGACGGGCGGCCTGGACGGCCACCTTGAGCTGGGCCTCGGACATGACGCCAAAGCCGGTCTCCTGCTCGGTGTAGAGGGCGTTGGCCAGCTCCACCGGGCTCACGGTGGAGGTCCCCAACTTGCCGACCACGATGCCGGCGGCGGTGTTGGCCAGGGCGCAGGCCTCATCCAGACTCTTGCCTGCGGCAAGGGAAGTCGCCAGGGTGGAGATGACGGTGTCACCGGCACCGGTGACGTCATAGACCTCGTGGGCCTGGGCCGGCAGGTGCAGCTCGGGCTGCCCTTCGCGGATCAGGGTCATGCCGTTCTCGGAACGGGTGACCAGCAGAGCGTCCAGCTCGAAGCGCTTGACCAGCTCCAGCCCCCTGGCGACCAGGTCTTCTTCCCCCTTCACCTTGCCCACCACGGCCTCGAACTCGGACATGTTGGGGGTCAGCAGGGTGGCACCACGGTACTTCTCGAAATCGGTCCCCTTGGGGTCGACCAGCACGGGAATGCCGGCGGCGCGGGCACGCCGGATCATGCCGGGCACATCGTTGAGGGCGCCCTTGCCGTAGTCGGAGAGGATCATCACGTCCGCCTGGGGCAGCGCCTGCTCCACCTTACCCATCAGCAGGCTGGCATCCACGTCGTGGAAGGCCTCTTCGAAGTCGAGACGCAGCAGTTGCTGGTTGCGGGACAGCACTCGCAGCTTGGTGATGGTCGGATAGTCGGTCAGGCGCACGAAATCACAGGCCACCTTGACCCCGGCCATCTGGCTGGCGAGGGCATCGGCGGCTTCATCCTGACCGGTCAGGCCCAGCAGCACGGCCTGGGCGCCGAGGGCGGCGGAGTTGAGCGCCACGTTGGCGGCGCCACCCGGGCGCTCCTCGATGTGCTCGACCTTGACCACGGGGACCGGTGCCTCGGGGGAGATCCGGCCGGTAGGGCCATGCCAGTAGCGATCCAACATGACATCGCCAACGACCAGGATGCGGGCTTTTTCAAACTCGGGCAGGGTGATTTTCATCTGTATCGGCTCTCAAAACCTGAAAAATTCAGCGGCCGATTTTATCACACTCTTTTCCGGGGCGTGAAAAAAGCACGGCCCTGCCCCCTGACGCCCCCTCTGACCAGATGACGGCGATTCGCGCCCGCCCCCGCTTTTCGGATAGAATCCTCGACATGCGAGTGACCGCATCCGCGCCGGGCCACCCCACACAGGCCCCCCGGTTCGGTCGGACTCCCCCCTTTGCCTTTGCGAACAAGAGACTCTTCATGGCCCAAGAACACGCTCCCCGCCTCGAACCCCGTCTGTTCCATCCCCGTTACTGGGGGAGCTGGCTGGGCCTCTCCCTGCTCTGGCTGCTGGTGTTGCTGCCCTGGCGCAGTCAGATGTGGCTGGGCCGCCAGCTCGGCACCCTGGCCCGCAAGCTGCTGAAATCCCGCGTCAAGATTGCCCGCCGCAACCTGGAGCTGGCGATGCCCGAGCTCAGCCGGGATGAGCGCGAAGCCCTCCTGATGCAGAACTTCGAGAGCGTGGGCTGCGCCATCTTCGAGGTGGGCATGGCCTGGTTCTGGCCAGACTGGCGGATGCGCCGCCTGATGAAGGTGGAAGGGGAAGAGCACGTCATCAACGCCATGGAGAAGGGCCAGGGGATGCTGCTGCTCTCCTGCCACTTCCTGACGCTGGAGCTCAATGCCCGCTGCTTCGGCCTGGTGCGCCCCGGGGTCGGCGTCTATCGCCCCAACACCAATCCGGTGCTGGAGTACGCCCAGTACCACGGTCGCTGCGCCTCCAACAAATACCTGGTGGACCGGATGGACGTGAAGGGGATGATCAAGGCGCTGCGCAACGGCGACGCCCTCTGGTATGCACCGGATCACGACTACGGCAGCCATGCCAGCGTCTTCGTGCCCTACTTCGCGGTGGAGCAGGCCGCCACCATCACGGGTACCGCCACCCTGGCCCGGGTGAAGAACACTGTCACCCTGCCCTGCTACAACATCCGCACCCGGGAGGGCTACACCCTGCATATCGGGGCCCCGCTCGCAGACTACCCGAGCGGTGACGACCTGGCGGATGCCAGCCGCGCCAACCGCGAAATTGAAGCCGCCGTGCGCAAGGCGCCGGAGCAGTACATGTGGCTGCACCGCCGCTTCAAGACCCGCCCCAATCCGGACGATCCCGGCTACTACTGATGCCCTCCCGCCCCGTCGACCGGGCAAGTCCAGACGACAGGGCAGGATGGCACCGCGCCCCATGAAAAAGCCCTCGCACTGCGAGGGCTTATTTGTTGGCTGCCAGCGTCTGCCTTACTGGCGGATCAGGCGGTAGATGGCGTAGCCGGGGTGCTTGGCGTCATCCATCGGCAGGGTGGACTGGTACGACAGATCCGCCCCCGCCAAGGCCTTGGCCTCGTCGGTCGGCGAGGAGTAGAGGCGCACGTCCACGTTGGCGGGCAGGGCCTTCATGTGCCAGTTGTTGTTGGCCGCCGGGCTGAAGCCGGCCGGGTTGTCCGCAGACTGGGCCTTCAGGTACTGGGCGATGATCTCCCGCGTCTCGAAGGGATCTTCATGCACTATGTTGCTGCCGTCGATGCCCGGGAAGTGGCCGCCGCCGCTGGCACGGTAGTTGTTGGTCACCACGTAGAACTTCTGGGCCGGGTCCACGGGCTGGCCGTTGAAGGTGAGGCCGCTGATGCGCTGGCCGTCGCTCACCTTGACCCCGTCCTTGCTGTAGCGGGCCGGCTGGGTGATGTCCACCTCGTAGCTGACCCCGTCAATCACATCGAAGTTGTAGGTGGGGAAGCTCTCGTTCACCAGCCACTGCACCCCGGTCTTGCCGGTGTCGATCTGGTTGAACTGGCCGGCGCTCATCTCCAGCCACTCCTTGACGGTGGCCCCGTTCACCTCGACCACCTGCAGGGTGTTCGGATAGATGTAAAGGTCGGAGACGTTGCGCAGGGAGATGTCACCCTGAGCCACGTAAGTGAAGTCATTGATGCCGTTGCGACCGCCACGGAAGGGGGCCGCCACCGAGAGGATCGGGTAGGACTCCTTGAGCAGGCCGTCTTGTTGCAATTGCTCTGCGTGGCGGCGCTGGGCATCGCTCACCAGCTGCACCGAGGGGTCGTCCTGCACCAGGGCGAAGAAGCTGTGGATGGGGGAGGTGATCTTGCCGAGCGGCTCGTCCAGCCACTGGTTGGTGGCGTCGTGGTCGGCCTGCACCAGGTCCACCACCCGCTGATCCACCGCACTGCCCTCGCTGGCGTCTATCTTGCGCAGGCTGGCCTGGCTCTGCTTCACCTGCCACTTGCCGTCCACCTGTTCCAGCTTGAGGTCGATGATGCCGAGGTGGTTGCCCCAGTAGCCGGGCATCACGGTGGGAATGCCGCTCAGGGTACCGGCCTGGTTGTCCACCTCCGGCAGATCCGGGAAGTCCCCGGGGAAGTTCTTGTGGGCGTGGCCCAGCATCAGGGCGTCCACCCCCTTCACCTTGGCCAGATGCCAGGCGGAGTTCTCCATCATGGCCTCATAGCTGCTGGCATTGATGCCGGTGTGAGCCACCACCACCACGATGTCGGCGCCCTTGGCGCGCAGCTCGGGCACATAGTGATTGGCGGTCTCGACCATGTCGGCCACCACCACCTTGCCCTCCAGATGACGCTTGTCCCACTGCAGCACCTGGGGCGGGGTCAGACCCAGGATGCCCACCTTGACGCGCTGGCGCTGGCCCTTGTCATCGGTCACCTCGCGCTCCAGCAGCAGATAGGGGGTGAACTTGTTGCCGCTCCAGTCAATTTGTCCCTTGGCATCGCGCTTGAAGGCCCCCGCCTCGAACACGTTGGCGTTCACATAGGGGAAGTCGGCTCCCGCCAGTACCTTGCCAAGGTAGTCCAGGCCGTAGTTGAACTCGTGGTTGCCCAGGTTGCCCGCGTCGTAACCCAGCTCGTTCATCGCCTTGAACACCGGGTGCGCCTGCTTCTCGAGATAGCCGGCACCGGACTGCTCGAAGATGTAGTCCGCCAGCGGCGTGCCCTGAATGAGGTCACCATTGTCGAGCAGCAGGTTGTTGGGGTTCTCGGCGCGGGCGGCGCGGATCAGCAGGGCGGTGCGGGAGAGGCCGAACTTGCGATCCTCCTTGTTCTGGTAGTAGTCGTACCCCAGCACGTTGGAGTGGATGTCGGAGGTCTGGATCAGGCGCAGGGAGACGGTCCCCGGCTGCGCCTTGCTGTCATTCTCGTTGCTGCAGGCAGACAGCAGCACGATGGCGGCAATAGCCCCCAGCTTCATGGTGTTATTCACTGTTTTTTCCCTTTTATTATGAGTAACGCTTTACCAGCGCCGGGAATTTAACAGACGAATATGTCAGCAGATGGCACCGGGACTCATTTTTATGAAGCCCGGCACAAAAATAGCCTTATGAGGCCAACAGAGCCCCGCTGGCCAGCTTGACCGCCAGCACCAGCATGATGAGACCTACAACAAGATCAATGGCTTGCTGCACCCTGCCCCGGGCGAGCCAGGGGGAAAGCGCCGCCGCCCCGAAGGCCAGCCCGTAGAACCACACCAGGGAGGCCAGCATGGCCCCCGCCGCGAAGGCGGGTCTGAGCTCCTCGGCAAACTGGCTGCCGAAGGAACCAAGCAGCATCAGGGTATCCAGGTAGACGTGGGGATTGAGCAGGGTCACTCCGAGGGTCATGGCCAGCACGCTCTTCACCCCCATCAACCGGGGCGAGTCCGCCAGGGCCGCCTCCTGGCCGCGCCAGGCACTGCGCAGGGAACGGATACCGAACCAGCCGAGGAAGAGCACGCCGCCCCAGGTCAGCAGGGCCAGGCCGATCGGGCTGGCTGCCAGCAGGTTGGCCCCGCCGAACACCCCGATGCCGATCAGCACGAGGTCGCACAGGCAGCAGAGGGTCGCCGTCAGCAGGTGGTGATTGCGGTGAATGCCCCGGCTCAGCACGAAGGCATTCTGGGCCCCGATGGGGATGATCATAGCAAGGCCGAGGGTAAAGCCTTGCAGGGTGGTGGCGAACATGGGGATGCGTTCCTGTGAAAGAGAGAAACGCACTATAAGGGGGCGCGGGCAATCAGAGAAATTCATTCATTTTCTGATGCATTCATAAAACTGATGAAAACCGGGCCGAAACCACACAAAGAAGGTTGTCAATTGCAGGATCTGACAATTGTGGGGTCACAGCCCCGCCCCGAGAATCGGCGGCAGGATGGGACGGCGCAGGACAGCGGTGATGGCGACAGAGGGGATGCCAGGCGACGAGCCGGTGCCGCCGGGCCTGTATTCACTGCAGCAGGGAGGGGAAGTTGGTGACCACCACCTGCTCCAGGTTCGGCAGCAGGATGCCGCTGCTCACCCCCTTGGCGATGGCCTGGTAGCGGTTCATCGACCCCGTCTTGCGGGTGACCTGATTGAGGTGGTAGTTCACGGTGCGCTCCGTGATGCCGAGGATGCAGGCGATCTCCCCCGATGTCTTCCCTTCGCTGGCCCAGAACAGGCACTCGGTCTCCCGCTCCGTCAGGGGCTCCTGGGGATCGTCCTCCCTCATGCTCTGGCGCACGATCCGGATCGCCGCCTCGAAGATGTAGTTGGACATCCAGGAGAGGATGGGCGAGGACTCCAGCATCAGATCGCTCGACGCCCGCTCCCGGGTGATGAAAGAGAGTATGCCGTTCTCCCCCGCCGCCCCGTGCAGCGGGAACGAGATGCCGTTGCGCAACCCGAATTCCGCCGCCAGCCCCATCACATCCATGCTCCCCTCTTGCAGGAAGCGCGCCTTCTCGTCCAGCCGGTTCCAGTAGATGGGCAGGGTCTGCCTGCGGGCGAGCTGGATGATGGGATCGCATGCCAGCATGTTGTTCAGGGTGTAGGCCTGTACCCAGGAGTCGGGGCACTGGTTGAACAGCACCACCTTGGGCCTTTGCATCGACATGGGCAGGATGAGGGCGAAGCGGTAGTAGTCGTAACCCATTCCCAGGGTGAAGCGGCCGATGAGCTCGGACAACCGGTTGCCATCGGTCACCAGCGTGAAATGTTCCAGGTACTCAAGCAGTTGGTCGCGTGTCATAGGCAAGCCTCCCCTGGCCAAGGCCTTGGATTATAGCGCCTAACCATGAAATGGAGAGACATGAATGCTTGTTTTCAAAGGAAAATTGAAAGAACACCCCAGATGGGAGGTCGAAAACGAGCTCTACCGATTTCGCAACCGCGTCTTCTCCGATCGACTCGGTTGGGACGTGGAATCCCGCCGTGGCCTGGAGCGGGACAACTTCGACAAGCCCGACACCCACTGGGTGCTGATTGAAGACAAGCAGGGGCTGTGCGGCTGCATCCGCCTGCTCAGCTGCGCCCAGGATTACATGCTGCCCAGCATCTTCCCCACCGCCCTCGCTGGCGAAGCCCCCCCGCGCGGCAACGACGTGTGGGAGCTGACCCGCCTCGCCATCGACGCCGACCAGGCCCCTCGCCTGGAGAACGGTATCAGCGAACTCACCTGCGTCATCTTCCGCGAGGTGCTGGCCTTCGCCAGGGAGCAGGGGATCCGCGAGCTGGTGGCCGTGGTCAGCCTGCCGGTGGAGCGCATCTTCCGTCGCCTCGGCCTGCCCATCGAGCGCCTCGGCCATCGCCAGGCGGTGGATCTGGGGGCCGTGCGCGGGGTCGGCATCCGCTTCCACCTGGACGAGCGTTTCGACCGCGCCGTCCATCGCCCCCCTGCAGGGCCATTACCGGCCGCCGGGGGATGCTCTGCTCGCCGTCATCTGAGCAAAAAAAGTCCCGGGACCGGCCCGGGATTCAAGACGCTCGCTATGGTCCGTTTCCACCCCATGCAAAAACGGACTAGATGAGTATCTTATGAATCTCATTTCAGGGCTACTGTCACATCTCACAGGGGCGGCCCCGGAGACGGGCCCCCTCCATGGGGGCGGTCGGGTTGTCCTCTGGCGCTCCCTTGAGTAGCATTCTTGCTGAACTCCCTTTTTTCATAAGGAATGCTGATGAAGACGCTGGACTACAAGCTGCTGCTGGCCCTGGACGCGGTGATCCGGGAGCAAAACTTCGAGCGTGCCGCCCAGCGCCTGCACATCACCCAGTCCGCCATCTCCCAGCGTATCAAGCAGCTGGAGCAGCAGTTTGCCGAGCCGCTCATCATCCGCAGCCAGCCGCTGCAGGCCACGGGGCTCGGCCAGAAGCTGCTGGCCCACTATCGCCAGGTGCGCCAGCTGGAGCTGGAGCTGGCCGGCGAGCTCTCCCCCGACGAGCCCAGGGCCCCCATCCGGGTTAGCATCGCCGTCAATGCCGACAGCCTGGCCACCTGGTTCCTGCCCGCCCTGGCGCCACTGCTGGAGCAATACCCCATCGAGCTGAACCTGCTGGTGGATGACGAGAGCCGCACCCTGGACCGGGTGCGCGAGGGGCAGGCGTTCGGCGCCGTCAGCCTGCAACCCCAGCCGCTGGCGGGCTGCTGCGTCGACGAACTCGGCGAGATGCGCTATCTGCTCACCGCCAGCCCCGCCTTCGTCGCCCGCCACTTCCCGAACGGCCTCACGGCGGCGGCCCTGGCCAAGGCGCCGGCGGTGGCCTTCGATCAGCGCGACGACATGCACATCAGCTACATGGCCCGTCATTTCGCCCTCCCCCCCGGTGGCTACCCCTGCCACACGGTGCGATCCTCCGAGGCCTTCGTCGCCATGGCGGAGCAGGGGCTGGCCTGCTGCCTCATCCCGGAATTGCAGATCCGCCAGCAACTGGAAGAGGGGCGCCTGCTCGATCTCAACCCGGATCACCACCTGGTCGAGCAGCTCTACTGGCACCGCTGGGTGCTGGAGCGGGGGCTGCACAAGCAGATATCCCAGCGCCTGATCCAGCAGGGGCGACGGGCACTGCAACCCCGTTGAGGGGGCCATTCACCTTGGCTTTGGGGGGGTAAAAACGTATAGTGCTGGGCGATTAACCATCAGGTCTCCACTCAGGTTCCCCATTTATGTTCCAAGACAATCCGCTGCTGGCCCAGCTCAAGCAACAAATCCGCGAAAACATCCCCAAGAAAGAGGGTGTGATCCGCGCCTCCGATCGGGGCTTCGGCTTCCTGGAGGTCGATGAGAAGACCAGCTATTTCGTGCCGCCTCCCTACATGAAGAAGGTGATGCACGGTGACCGGGTGAGCGCCCTGATCCGCACTGAAAAAGAGAAAGAGGTGGCCGAGCCGGATGCCCTGCTGGAGCAGGCCGTCACCCGCTTCGTCGGCCGCGTCAAGATGTTCCGCGACCGCCTCAACGTGGTGCCCGACCACCCCCTCATCAAGGACGCCATCAAGGCCCGCGCCAAGAAGGGTCTGGACGAGAAATCCTTCAAGGAAGGGGACTGGGTGGTGGCGACCCTCAAGCGCCATGCCCTGGTGGACGGCAACTTCTCCGCCGAGATCACCCAGCTCATCGCCACCCAGGAAGATCACAACGTGCCCTGGTGGGTGGTGCTGGCGCGCCACAACCTGGCCCAGATTGAACCGGCGGACCTGCCGGAGTGGAAGGTGATCGAAGAGGAAGAGCTGCCCCGCCGGGATCTGACCCAGGTTCCCTTCTTCACCATCGACGGTGCCAAGACCAAGGACATGGACGATGCCCTGGCCATCACCAAGCTGGAGAACGGCTGGGAGCTGCTGGTGGCCATCGCCGACCCGACCGCCTATGTGGCCGAGGGGAGCGAGCTGGACAAGGAGGCCGCCCAGCGCGCCTTCACCGTCTACATGCCGGGACGCAACGTACCCATGATCCCGCGCACCCTCTCCGACGAGCTCTGCTCCCTGAAAGAGGGCGAGGAGCGTAACACCCTGTGCGCCCGTCTGCTCATCGCCGAGGATGGCCTGCTGCTGGAGGAGACCGAGTTCTTCGCCGCCCGCATCGTCTCCCATGCCCGCCTCACCTATGACGACGTCTCCGACTGGGCCGAGCACGGCAAAGCGCTGGATATCGACGCCGGCGTCCTGGCCCAGCTGCCCCTGATGAAGGCGATGACGGAGGCCCGCATCAAGTGGCGTACCGAGCACGCCCTGGTGTTCCCGGACAGACCCGACTACGACTTCGAGCTGGGTGAAGACGGCGAAGTGCTTGCCATCCACGTGGAGCCGCGCCGCATCGCCAACCGCATGGTGGAAGAGTCGATGATCGCCGCCAACATCTGCGCCGGCCGCGTGCTGGGCAAAGAGGTCGGCTACGGCATCTTCAACGTCCACACCGGCTTTGACGAGGAGTCCCTGGACGGCGCCATCGAGCTGCTCAAGACCGCCGAGGCCCCGTTCGAGAAGGAAGAGATCGCCAGCCTCTCCGGCTTCTGCGCCCTGCGACGCTGGATAGACAACCTGGACACCCGCTGGCTGGACGGCAAGATCCGCCGCTTCCAGAGCTATGCCCTGATGTCCGCCGAACCGGGTGCCCACTACGGCCTGGGTCTGGATGCCTACGCCACCTGGACCTCCCCCATCCGCAAATACGGCGACATGGTCAACCATCGCCTACTCAAGGCGGTCATCGCCGGCAAGACCCCGGGTGAGCGCCCCAGCCTGGAGCTGACCGAGCACCTGACCGCCTGCCGCCGCCTGCACCGCATGGTGGAGCGCGACATCGGCGACTGGCTCTATGTGCGCTACCTCAAGGCCGATGCGGGCACCGACAAGGTGTTCAACGCCGAGATCATCGACGTGATGCGAGCCGGCCTCAAGCTGCGCCTGCAGGAGAACGGCGCCGTGGTGTTCATGCCCGCCCGCCATATCCTGGACAACAAGGATCGGCTGGAGTGCAACTGGGACAACGGCCGCGTCTATCTGGACAAGACCGAGGTGGTCTACGAGCTCGGCCAGATCATCGAGGTGAAGCTGACCGAGGCGGTGGAAGAGACCCGCTCCCTCATCGCCAAGCCGGCGGTGGATCTGGTGCCAGGTCCGGCACCGGTCGCCCCGACCAGCGAGGCCGATGCCGCGCCTGCCGACGAGGCCCCCAAGGCGCAGTGATCCCCCTGCTTGTCTGCTCTGCACAAGCCCGCATCCTGCGGGCTTTTTTTATGGCTGCGCTCCACGGGCAGACGGAATGGGAGACCCGCTCGCAGGCCCCAGCCTGCGTCGCTACCGGCAGGGAGGAGCGAGACGGGAGCGGATCAGGATCCGCCACCCGGGCGTCACAAGAGGCCTTGTCGGAACCGATCCTCTCGGGGAAAAAACTGAAAGTGGGCTACAAAATAAATGATTCATTGGTGATTAACGATGAAATGCGGCATATCCATCGTCATTACTTGCGAATACGAGGCGACAAACCATGACTCATTTGAGTGCAAAATTTGATTTTGTGACGATAGTCACGTTGACACCGTATTTGCGCAAACCACAAAACGAGACATCAATCACAAAAAATTGACACCAAGAGGCGAGAAGATCGAAATGTAGCCGAAATACAGCGACTGACTGTGATCGTCATCACTATGTCGGGAGGGGGGAGGTCGGGGCATTTGAGATCCAGGTCACAAGACACCCCGTTTTCAGCCTAATTTGATCACAAGCTGGTAGATTGAAGTTGCTTAGACGACTGGGATGGGAGTTCGGCAAAACTCGTCATCCCGACTACCACTTTTAATCACACAGGCTTAAAACGGGGTCCCGACATGTTATCACCGGATACCAAAGTCAAGATACAGAATTTTGGACGCTTCCTGTCCAATATGGTCATGCCCAACATAGGCGCCTTCATCGCCTGGGGCTTCATCACTGCCCTCTTCATCCCCACTGGCTGGCTGCCCAATGAAACCTTGGCCAAGCTGGTCGGTCCCATGATCACCTACCTGCTGCCGCTGCTCATCGGCTATACCGGCGGCAAGCTGATCGGGGGTGACCGGGGGGCCGTGGTCGGTGCCATCACCACCATGGGCGTCATCGTGGGGACCGACATCCCCATGTTCATGGGCGCCATGATGGTCGGCCCGCTGGGTGGCTGGGCCATCAAGCGCTTCGACAAGGCGATGGAAGGTCGCGTCAAGAGCGGCTTCGAGATGCTGGTGAACAACTTCTCCGCCGGCATCATCGGCATGTTGCTCGCCATTCTTGCCTTCTTCGTCATCGGTCCCTTCGTCAAGGTGCTCTCCGGCGTGCTGGCGAGCGGTGTCGGCTTCCTGGTGGACAACCACATGCTGCCCCTCACCTCCATCTTCGTCGAGCCGGCCAAGATCCTGTTCCTGAACAACGCCATCAACCACGGCATCTTCTCGCCGCTCGGGATCCAGCAAGCCACCGAACAGGGCCGCTCCATCTTCTTCCTGATCGAAGCGAACCCGGGTCCGGGCATGGGCGTGCTGCTGGCCTACATGGTGTTCGGCCGTGGCGCCGCCAAGCAGTCCGCAGCCGGTGCGTCCATCATCCACTTCTTCGGCGGCATCCACGAAATCTACTTCCCGTACGTGCTGATGAACCCGCGCCTCATCCTGGCGGTGATCGCAGGCGGCATGACCGGGGTCTTCACCCTGACCCTGTTCAACGCCGGTCTGGTCTCCCCCGCCTCCCCGGGCTCCATCTTCGCCGTGCTGCTGATGACGCCGAAAGCCGCCCTCATCGGGGTGCTGCTCTCCATCATCGCCTCCGCCACCGTCTCCTTCCTGGTCGCCGCCGTGTTCGTCCGTGCCCAGCAGCCGGAAGCCGACGAGGCCGATGCCCTGGGTGAAGCCACCCGCAAGATGAAGGCCATGAAGGGTACCAAGCCCGAGACCACCGCCGCCAAGAAGCCGGAAACCGAGCTGACCGCAGTGCGCAACATCGTCGTCGCCTGCGATGCGGGCATGGGCTCCAGCGCCATGGGCGCCGGCATGCTGCGCAAGCGGGTGCAGGCCGCCGGTCTCGACATCAGCGTCACCAACCGTGCCATCAACAACCTGGACGATCAGGTGGATCTGGTCATCACCCACAAGGATCTCACCGACCGTGCCCGTCGCCATGCGCCGCATGCACAGCACATTTCGCTGACCAACTTCCTCGACAACGCCCTCTATCAGGAGCTGGTGCAGAACCTCAGCCTGGCCAACGCGGCCAACGATGACGTCGCCAACCCGCAACTGCTGGTGGCGGCCAACGACGATAGCTACGAGCCCCAGGAGCCGGAAGTCTTCACCCTTAGCCTGCAGGACGTGCACCTGGGCCTCAAGGCCGATAGCAAGGAAGCCGCCATCGTGACCGCCGGCAAGCTGCTGGCCGAGCGAGGCTATGTGGCACCGGACTACGTCGACGCCATGCTGGAGCGCGAACAGCTGGTCTCCACCTACCTCGGCGAATCCATCGCCGTGCCCCACGGCACCATCGCCGCCAAGGAGCACGTGAAGCGTACCGGCATCGTCATCTGCCAGTACCCGGCCGGAGTCGCCTTCGGCGAGGGCGCCGATGAAGTGGCGCGCCTGGTCATAGGCATTGCCGCCCGCAACGATGAACACATACAGGTCATAACCCGCCTGACCAATGCACTGGATGAGCCCGGTCTCGTCGACCGTCTGGCCAGCACCCAGGATCCCCAGGAGTTCCTGGATCTGCTGGGGGCCGAGCAGGCCGCGTAATCATCCGTCATCGTCTTTGGTTGTAGAGGTTAATATCATGAAAACATTGCATTTTGGTGCCGGCAACATCGGTCGGGGCTTCATCGGCAAACTGCTGGCTGACGCCAGCCATCAGGTCACCTTCGCCGACGTCAACGAGACCCTGATCGACCAGCTCAACCACCGCCAGGAGTACAAGGTGCACGTGGTGGGCACGGATCAGAAGCTGGACGTGGTGCGCAACGTTGCCGCCGTCAGCTCGGCCGGACACGAGGTGATCGCCCGTATCATCACCGCCGATCTGGTCACCACGGCGGTCGGCCCCAACATCCTGGACAAGATTGCCAGCACCCTGGCCAAGGGGCTGCAGGCCCGCTTCGATGCCGGCAACCTGACTCCCCTCAACGTCATCGCCTGCGAGAACATGGTGCGCGGCACCAGCCACCTCAAGGAGGAGGTACTTAAGTACCTGCCGGTCGCGTATCATGCCACCCTCGAGCAGTGCGTCGGCTTCGTCGACTCGGCGGTGGATCGCATCGTTCCGCCCGCCGCGGCGAACGATGATCCCCTGGAGGTGACGGTGGAGAGCTTCAGCGAGTGGATCGTCGATCGGACCCAGTTCAAGGGGGAGCTGCCCCAGGTGGCAGGCATGGAACCCACCGACAACCTGATGGCCTTCGTCGAGCGCAAGCTGTTCACCCTCAACACCGGCCACATCGTCACCGCCTACCTCGGCAAGCTCAGGGGCTATCACACCGTGCGCGAGGCGATCGAGGATCCGCTGATCCGCAGCAAGGTGCGCCGCGCCATGGAGGAGAGCGGGGCCGTGCTGGTGAAACGCTACGGCTTCGACCCGCGCCTGCACGCCGCCTACATCGAGAAGATCCTCTCCCGCTTCGCCAACCCCTATCTGGTGGACGAGATTGACCGGGTCGGTCGCCAGCCGCTGCGCAAGCTGGCGGCGGGGGACAGGCTGGTGAAGCCGCTGCTCGGCACCCTGGAGTACGGCCTGCCGAGCGATCACCTGCAGGAGGGCATCGCCGCCGCACTGCATTACCGCAATGAGGACGATCCCCAGGCGGTGGAGCTGCAGGCCATGCTGGCGGAACTTGGTCCGGCACGGACACTGGCCCGCGTCACCGGCCTGGATGAGCACAGCGATGTGGTTCGCACCATCGTCGCCCGTTACAACAACTTGAAGTGACCTGATGGGGTGGCGTCACACCGCCCGTGACGGACCCCATACGATACAAACCGGGGGAGGGCCTGCTCTCCCCCTGTCAGCCGGACCCGAAGCACTTATGACCACACACCAGGAAGATGAAGTACTGGAGCGACTGAACGAGCAGGATGGCCCCCGCGGCTTCTTTCTCGAGGTCGTGACCATCCTGGAAGAGGCGGTCGACTCCCTGATGCGACGAGCCTTTCGTCAGGAGGAGTATGCCGTCAAATACGCCATCGAACCCCTGCTCAACCAGAGCGGCCCCCTCGGCCAGCTGGAGGTGCGCCTCAAGCTCATCTTCGCCCTCGGCCTCATCTCCCTCGAGCGCTATCAGGATCTCGAGGCGTACCTGAAGATCCGCGACTTTCTGGTACGCGACCCCAAGGATTACCGCTTCAGCGACAAGCCGGTCCGCGATCTGCTCGAGCGCCTGAATGCCATCCAGCAGGGCAGCATGATGCCGCAGGATCCCCCGGCCAACGAGGAGGACTGGCCCCTCTACCAGATGCAGCTCAACCGGCTCGATCAGATGGTGCGCTCCGCCCTGGTGCTGGCGGTGACCGATTGCGTCACCGAACTCCACAAAGAGAGCCCCATCTGATCTGAGCGGCTCTCCCCTGCACGCCTGGCGGGTGTCATCTTGCCCCCCTTCCCCGCTACACTAGGTCCAACCCCATCACCTGTACGAGGTTGGCATGATTGCTCTCTCCCTCGCCGGAATAGCCCTCATCTCCCTGCTCGCCCAATGGCTTGCCTGGTCCGTGCGCGTTCCCGCCATTTTGTTCCTGCTGCTGAGCGGCCTCTTGCTCGGCCCGGTGACCGGTCTGCTCGATCCCGATCAGTTGCTGGGGGATCTGCTGTTTCCCCTGGTCTCCCTCTCGGTCGCCATCATCCTGTTTGAAGGGGCGCTGACCCTGCACCTGACCGAACTCAAGGGGATCGGCAAGGTGGTACGCAACCTCTGCTCCACCGGCATGGTGACCAGCTTTGCCGTCATCGGCGCCGCCAGCTACTTCCTGCTTGGGCTGGACTGGCGGGTCGCCATGGTGCTCGGCGCCGTGCTAGTGGTGACCGGCCCCACGGTGATCGCCCCCATGCTCAACGTGATCCGCCCGGTCCGAGAGGTGGACAAGATCCTCCGCTGGGAGGGGATCGTCATCGACCCCATCGGCGCCCTGTTCGCGGTACTGGTGTTCGAGGCGGTGCGCCTCGGCAGCCAGGGGGATCTGGTCGGTCATACCCTGCTGGCCCTGGCCAAGACGGTGGGAGTGGGGTCGCTCATCGGGGTCGGTGCCGGCTGGCTCACCACCCTGCTCATCCGCAAGGACTGGCTGCCGGTCAGCCTGCACAAGTTCGGGGTACTGGCGCTGGTGCTGGTGACCTTCACCCTGTCTGACTGGCTCAGTCACGAATCCGGCCTGCTGGCGGTGACCGTGTTCGGCATCTGGCTCGCCAACCAGGAGGGGCTGGATCTGGAGGAGGTGCTGGCCTTCAAGGAGGATCTCGCCGTCATTCTCATCTCCTCCCTCTTCATCCTGCTGGCGGCCCGCCTCGATCTGGCCCAGCTCTGGCAGCTCGGCCCCATGGTGCTGGCCCTGCTGTGCGTGGTGCAGTTCGTGGCCCGCCCGCTCTGCATCCTGGTCTCGACCCGGGGGTCGGACCTGCCCTGGCGCGCCCGCGCCCTGCTCGCCTGGATAGCCCCCAGGGGCATAGTGGCGGCGGCGGTCAGCGCCTCCTTCGCCATCAGCATGCACGAGGCCGGCATCGAGGATGCCGACAAGCTGGTGCCCCTGGTGTTTGCGGTCATCATCTTCACCGTGGTACTGCAGAGCCTGACGGCCACGCCATTGGCCAGATTGCTCGACATGCGCCAGAGCGCCCCCAATGTCTGGCTGCTCATCGGCGCCAACTCGGTGGCCCGGGCCATCGGCAAGGCGCTGGCGGACCAGGGGATCCCGGTGCAGCTCTCCGATCCTGCCTGGGAGCACTGCAAGCTGGCCCGCATGAGCGGCCTACCCTGCTACTTCGGCAACCCCCAGTCGGAGCACGCCGAGCGGCACCTGCCCCTCACCAGCATCAGCACCGTGCTGGCGCTCTCTCCCAGCCGCCACAACAACGCCCTCGGGGTGCTGCACTTCGCCCACCTCTACGGGGAGGAGAAGGTCCACTCCCTGCGTTCCAGCGAACATCACGGCAAGGCCAACCGGGAGAGCGCCACCTTCCGTGCCCGCCAGAACCTGTTCGGTGCCGACATCAACTTCGCCAGGCTGAGCGGCCTGCTGAGCCGGGGCGGGCAGATCAAGGCGACCCGCCTGAGCGACACCTTCGACTGGGACCAGTATCAGGAGGCCAATCCCGGCGCCATTCCTCTGTTCGTGCTGGATGCCAAGGCCAGACCCAGGGTGGTCACCGGCCCTGTCACGCCGCTGCCCGGGGAGCTGCTGATCGCCCTGCAACCGCCCCGTGAGGGGGCGACGGCGCCCTGATCCGATGACGGGAAGGAGAACTAGACTTGAGGGTGGCGCCATGAGTCATAGGAGGATGTCATGACAGTCAGTGAATTGCGCACGCTTCACCAGCAGCACAGGTTCAAGGAGGCGGAGATCATGCACGACATCGTCTCCCCCGGCTGGATCGTGGAGTTCAGGGGGCAGGACGGCCACCTCTACGTGATGACGGACACCCTGGGGTGCCCCATGAGTTTCTCGTCCACCGAGGAGGCACGGGACCACATCCACCTGGTGGCCGACTGCCCCGTCCAGGTCGAGCACCTCTACCGCTTCTTCGAACGCTGAGCACCCATCGAAAAAGGCTCCCGAGGGAGCCTTTTCTCATTCCGGCTGCGTGGACTCAGCCTCCTTTCCCTCCAGCCGCCTCACCGGCTTTTGCAGAATAAGGTTCGCCGGATAGGTGACCAGATCGCCGTTGTCATCCCGCACCCGCACGTAGAAGAGACCGATCTCGGTGATGATGCCGGTGACGGAGTCATCCTTGTCGAGGATGCGGATGCGATCGCCAATCTTGTAGGGGAAGGCGAAGAAGATGGTAATGCTGGCGGTGATGTTGGAGAGGATCGACCACTGAGCCACCATGGCGACCCCCAGTACCGCGAAGAAGGAGGAGGCGAGCACCACCAGCCGGGAGAAGTCGAGCCCCCAGACCCCGGCCAGGATCAGCAGGGTGGCGCAGCCCAGCAGGAAGTGGAATACGTGTTCCACGTAGAGTACCCGGTTCTCGCTCACCTGCCGGCTCTGGCCAAGGGCCATCAGGCTCTTGTGAATGAGGCCGCGCACCAGGGTGTGCCCCAGCAACAGCAGCAGAGTCACGCCAAAAGATTCCCATGTCGTCATGTTCACTCCTTACCACCAGCGCCTGTGCTTGAGCCAGACCGCCAGTCCGGTCGCCAGCACCAGCAGGAAGCCACAGAACACCCAGAAGGCGGTCGGACTCTCGGCCCCGGGGATCCCCCCCAGGTTGATGCCGAACAGGCCGGTCAGGAAGCTGGCTGGCAGGAACAGCAGCGCCATCACCGACATCTGGTAGGCGCGGCGGTTGGTCGCCTCCGCCATCAGGTTGTTGATCTCGTCCGCCAGCACGGCGGTGCGCGCCACCCCGGCATCCAGATCGTCGAGCCAGCGCCGCAAGCGGTCGGCGATGTCGAGCAGGCGTCGCCTGTCATCTTCGTCCAGCCAGCTGATCTTCTCGTTGGCCAGACGCGCCACCAGATCCCGCTGGGGGGAGAGGTAGCGACGGATCATGATGAGCTGCTTGCGGATGCGCGCAAGCCGACCGTTGGCGGGTAGGTCGCGCATCAGCACCATCTCCTCCAGATCCAGGATCTGGTCGTGCAGCTCCTCGACGAACTCCCCGGCCCGGTCGGTCAGGGCGTCGCATATCTCCACCAGCCAGTCGGCGGGTGTGTCGGCACCGCCCCCCAACGACAGCTGCTCGAACACATCTTTCTCGGAGAGCAGCGGACGACGTCGGCTACTGATGATGAGATCCGGCGTGATGAAGATCCGCAGGGCAACCATCTCTTCAGGCCTGTGATCCTTGTTGTGGTTGATGCCGCGCAGGATCAGCAGCACCGTCTCCCCCATCCGCACCAGCTTGGGACGATTGCTCTGGCCGAGCAGGGCCTCCCGGGCCGCCTCCCCCAGCAGCGGCGTCTGCAGCAGCCAGCGCGCCGACTCCGGGTTGCCGTAGTCCAGATGCAGCCAGCCGGGCTGGGCACAGGGGATCTCGCTACCTTCGGCCAGCGGGGTCATGCCCCCCTTGCCGTCCAGGGTCAGGCCATAAATCACGTCACCGGGCACCCGATCCATCTCGTCTCCTTCTCGTTTCATGTGCAGGCCCCAGCTTACACCAAAGGCGGGGACGACTCAGCCCCGGGGCAGCCGCCCCGCGCCAGCCATGCTAAGATGCGCCACCCGTTCCAGACACAGGAAGCCATGCCATGCCCATCTGGGTTGATGCCGATGCCTGCCCCATCCCGGTCAAGGAGATCCTCTACCGCGCCGCTCACCGCGCCCAGGTGGTGACCACGCTAGTGGCCAACCAGGGGCTCAGAGTCCCCCCCTCCCCCTTCATCAAGACCCAGCAGGTGGAGAAGGGCTTCGATGTGGCAGATCATGTCATCGCCCAGCAGGTCAAGCCAGGCGACCTGGTGATCACCGGCGACATTCCCCTCGCCTCCTGGGTCATCGACGCCGGGGGCGAGGCGCTCAATCCCCGGGGCGAGATCTACACCCGGGAGACCATCCAGGCACGGCTCGGGATGCGCAACTTCATGGAGGAGCTGCGCTCTGCCGGCGTCCAGACCGGTGGTCCTGCGCCCTTCAACGCCGCCGACAAGCAGCGCTTCGCCAATGCGCTGGACAAGTGGCTGGTCAGGGGCAAGCTGAGCTGATCACCCTCTCCCCGGCCCACCGCCGGGGAGAGCCATTCATTTCCCTTTTCCCTTAATTCTTCCTTAATGCGCCTTGATTAGCCTTGCGACTGTTGACCCAACCACCCGCAAGGAGCAAGCAATGAAACTGACCCCCCTGTTGTTACTGATCCCCCTGTTGAGCGGCGCAGCCCTGGCCGACCCCCAATGCACCCAGGCCGACAAGAGCAAGTGGATGAGCGAAGCCGACGCCCAGCAGCAGATCAAGGCGATGGGCTACGACATCAAGAAGTTCAAGGCCACCAAGACCGGCTGCTACGAGATCTACGGCTGGGACAAGGAGAAGCGCAAGGTCGAGATCTACTTCGACCCGACCGACCTGAAAAAGGTGAAAGAAGAGATCGACGAGTAACGCCGCCCCGGGCCGGTCTTCCCCCGGCCCCCACCATGGAGCCTTGCCATGACACCTGCCTCTGAAGTGAAAGTCTGGGATCCCCTCATCCGGGTGTTTCACTGGGCGACCGTCACCCTCTGCCTGCTCAACTTCTTCGTGCTGGAAGAGGGCAGCAAACCCCACAGATATGCTGGCTACGCGGTGGGCATCCTGCTCATCATCCGCCTTCTGTGGGGGCTGGTCGGCCCCTATTACGCCCGCTTCGGCCAGTGGTGGCCAACCCCTGCCCGTGTCCGCTACTACCTGCGCCAGCTCGCCCAGGGGCGCCACCCCTACTACCTCGGCCACAATCCGGTCGGCTCCCTGATGATCTGGTTGCTGCTGCTGTCCCTGGTCGGGACCGTCGTCACCGGCTGGCTCACCACCTGGGATGCCTTCTGGGGCGAGGAGTGGCTGGAGGAGCTGCACGGCATCATCGCCAACACCCTGATGGCCGCCGTTGGCGTCCATGCGGCCGTGGTACTCCTGACCGATCGCCTCACCCGCAGCGATTTGGTCCGCGCCATGGTGCTGGGCAAAAAGCGGGTCCCCGCCAACATCAAGGTGGAAGACCCCCGCGCTTGATGGCCGGGCTGCCGACCAGTCCCCTCCTCAGTTCACCCACTCATCTGCCCAAAAAAATCTATGGTCACCCCCTTTTTTGCAACCTTGATTTCGGGTGTTGTGGTTGGCTTGCTTAAATCTATCCGGCGTCTTGATGGAGAATGTTCTCCGCGCCACGATGAGAATCGCGCCTGACTGTCCT
>NZ_PQLN01000055.1:0-33081 GCF_002919855.1 Aeromonas sp. ASNIH8
GGCTGCATAGGCGTCATGTTCATAGAAAAACGCCCCAGGCCATCGAGACCCAGGGCGGTGAAGATATCAAAGACCCGTTTTCCGGTAAATCGCAATGCGGCTCCGCTTAAGTGAACAGCATTGCGCCGATACGGCGGGCTTTTTATGACTGAAGCAAGGCGCTTGGCGCAGATGCTTCTCTCTTACAACACCTTGGCGATGGCGTCGCAGAGGGGATCAATGTTGGCGCGGGTGATGCCTGCCACGCTGATCCGGCCGGAGCCGACGATATAGATGGCGAATTCGCTCTTGAGGCGCTCCACCTGATCCTTGGAGAGACCGGAGAAGGAGAACATGCCGTTCTGTTCGCGGATGAAACTGAAATCCTGGTTCACCCCCCGCTCGGCCAGCTTCTCCACCAGCAGCTCGCGCATCTCGCGAATGCGCACCCGCATGGCGGCCACTTCTTCCACCCACTCCGCATAGAGGGCCGGGTCGCTCACCACGGTGGTGACAACGGCGGCGCCATGTGACGGCGGGTTGGAGTAGTTGGCACGAATGACGGTCTTCACCTGGGTGAAGGCGACGTCGGCCACCGCCTTGGTCGCGCAGACCAGGGTGAAGGCGCCGACCCGCTCGTTGTAGAGGCCGAAGTTCTTGGAGAAGGAGCTCGCCACCAGCAGCTCGTCGTGGCACTCGGCGAAGATGCGAAGGCCTTCGGCATCCTCTTCGATACCCCGGGCGAAGCCCTGATAGGCGAAGTCAAAGAGCGGCAGCCAGCCGGCGGCGGCACTCTGCCTGGCCAGGGCGCGCCACTGCTCGGTGGTGGGGTCGATACCAGTCGGGTTGTGGCAGCAGCCGTGCAGCAGCACCAGATCCCCCGCCTGCGCGTCAGACAGGGAGGCCTGCATGGCGGCGAAGTCGAGTCCCTTGGTGGCGGCGTCGTAGTACTTGTACCACTTGACGGTCAAACCGGCCGCCTGGAACACGCTGACGTGGTTCGCCCAGGTGGGATCGGAGATCCAGATGGTCTTGGCGAGATTGTTGCGTACCACGAACTCGGCGGCGATGCGCAGGGCACCGGTACCGCCCGGCGCCTGCGCCGTCTTGGCGCGGCCGCTGGTCACCAGGGCGGCATCACGGCCGAACAGCAGTTGCTGCACGATGCGGCCGTATTCGATATTGCCTTCGATACCGAGGTAGTTCTTGGTCTTCTCGTCGGTCAAGAGCTTCTGCTCGGCTTGCTTGACGCAGTGAAGGATAGGAGTGGCACCTGTCTCATCCTTGTAGATACCGACCCCCAGATTGATCTTGTGGCTGCGAGTGTCGGCACGGAAGGCTTCGGTCAGGCCCAGGATCGGATCCGCTGGGGCGGCAACAACCTTTTCAAACATGGTATTCCCTGTAGTCCGTTGAGTTCGTTGGCTGGCAAAGTAGGTTGGCAAACAAAAGCGCCCGTCCAGGGAGCGCTTCGTCAGCTCTTTATACCACTGCCTTCCATAGGGGAAAACCGCTTTCTCGGCGCCGCCTCAACCAATCCCGTGCCAATCCGGTGCCAGGGCACACACCTCGACCGACAGACCCCGATTCGACTCCACCAGATCATTGCACTGCGCCAGCAGCGCACGGGGGATACGGCTCGGCTCCCAGGGCCGGCCATCCCTCAGGGGAACCCCGTAAGCCGCCTTGATGGGCACCAGATCCCGGGGCAACCACCAGCTCGCCGGTCTCCCCAACCGCTGGGCCAATGCCAGTACTCTGTCAACCCCGGCCGGATCCAGGGCAGTGAGGTGGCTCCAGAGGGTCTGGGGCGGCAAGGCGGCGATCAGGGGCTCCAGCGTGCCGGGATCCTCGGCGGGATACCAGACCAGCAGGGCGTCGGCGGGCAGTGGCAACTCGGCGAAGGCGCCGACGGCATCGGTCGTGATCACCCGCTGTATCTCCCCCTCTCCCCAGAGGATCTTGCCAAGCTGCGCCAGGGTGCGGGCTGGCAGCGCCACCTCCCCCAGGGTCTGGAGCCAGGGGGCGACATCCAGCAGGGTGCCGCCGCTGAGAAACAGGCTGAACGGCCGTGCGGCCCGCAGACGAAGGGGCAGATCACTGCAAAGCCGGATCCCCTTGTCTTCGAAATCGATCTGCTCGATGGGGCTGAAATGGCCCTCCCCCTTGCGATACAGGGCCGCCAGCACCCGCTCGTTGACCCTCTCCCCCAGTTGCCAGCCGTGGGATTGCAGCCACTCCTCGGGTTCCGGCGGGGCACTGGCCATCTTCGCCAGCATCAGCTCCCGGGTCAAATAGCGGTGCCCGGCAGGGGTGAGCTCATAGTGATGATTGCCAAGGGCCAGCAGCAACTGGTTGTCCCGAAGCATGCCGATGAGCGGCTGCCATTGACGACCGCGAACAGCCTGGGGGCCGCCTCTCAGCAACTGCTGTGCCAGCGCGCGCCACTCGGGGTGGGTGAAATCGATCAAAGGCATCCTTCCCTGTCGGCCAATCTGCTTCAACAAATTGAATAATCTAGCGATTTACCAGAGGAGAACCAAGGGTGCAAAGAAGACAACGTGATATGGCGCAGGGCCAGAGGACGAAAAGTGGTGAAGGGGCCAAAAAACAGAACGGCCAAGCAAGCTTGGCCGTTCATCAACTAAATCAGCGCAGAGGCTAGATTAGAAGTTGTATTGCAGGGCAACAGTGAACTCGTCGTCCTTGTCGTTGATACCCTGGATTTTGTACTCGGTGTACGCCTTGAACTTGGAAGTGAAGTTGTACTGCACGCCCAGCAGGGTTTCGTCGACGATGTCTTCGTAAGAAGAACCGGCGGAGTTGGACAGTACCTTGCCTTCGGCGAAGTTGTAACCGGCCAGGAAGGTCCAGGCGTCAACGTTGTAGGAAGCAGCCAGCTCGTAGCCACGGCCCTTGTCCTTGTTGTTGCCTTGGGTGGTGTTGTCGTAGCTCAGGTCACCCTGGGTGTACATACCGGCGAAGTAGAAACCGTTGATGGCGTAGTGTGCGCCCAGGGCCCACTCTTTCTTGTCGCCAGAAGCGGTGCTGACGGTGCTTTCCAGGTCGGAGTAAGCGTAACCGGCGTTCAGGCCCAGACCGAAGTCGAAGTCATAGCCAGCAGCAGCGGCGTAGCCGTAGTTGCGTTTGACTTTCGGACCGTAGACGTCGGTTTCCTTGATGCCTTGACCGATGTCAGTAACCTTGACGGCTACGTCATCGTTGGTCTGGTAGGACACTTTGCCCTTGAAGCCACCGAAGGTGTTGGAGTAGATGATCTGGCCTTCTTGACGACCGTCGTAGAAGTTACCTACGTCACCCCATTCGTTGAAGATATCGGTCGGCTCCAGCACGTCGTAGAACGCGGTGTCGGTCTGGCCGAAGATGATCTTGCCGTACTGGGTACCGTCCAGGCCGACATAGATGTGACGGGAGTTGAACTTGTTGTCAGAGTTTTCGGCGGATACTTGCCACTCGGTCTTGGCGATACCGGACCAGGTGTTGTTCAGGCCGACTTTGCCGGACCAGCCCAGACGGGAGGAACCAACCAGTTCAGCGTCGGTATCGTCGTGTTCACCGTAGTAGTTGGCTTGAACACGGCCGTAAATGTCAAAGGAGGTGCCGTCTTTGTCGTAAACGACAGCAGCGTTGGCTGCGGATGCGAACAGAGCCGGGATAGCAATAGCCAGAATTGTCTTTTTCATAGTTTCCAATGCCTACTGTAATTAAACACTAAGTCCTTGTTATTCCCTGTGTTAGCGATGTTCTTTGCATCACTATGGCGCCGAGACTATCACCGGGTTTTCGAATCCGCAATGAAAAAACTTGGAACTTTTTATGAAAACCATAGTCACAGGGAAAAATTTGTGAGCTGAATCTCACAATGTTTGCCCCATCAGGGAAAACGTTTACAGCGATACTCTCTGCCTGAATCCCTCTTTTTTGGTGGTTTATTGCAACCCCCTGTTCCCTCATAACATATTTGCAAAGCCGGGGCTGACCCGACTGCTTCTCCCCTGCCTCGACCCGGGCCGCCTGTTGCGGGTATCCTGTTGCCATCCACACCGACACGGCCACACCTTCTTTATGCTATCGACTCGCCTCAAAGCCACCATCCGCAGTACCTATCGCCAGATAGCCGATGGTTTACCCGGTTTTGTGCCGCGCAAGGAGCAGAATTTCCTGGTTGCCGAAATCGCCAAGACCCTGACGGGAGAATATGACAGGAGTCGCCGCATCCTGGTGGCCGAGGCTGGCACCGGCATCGGCAAGTCCCTCTCCTATGCCCAGGGGGCCATACCAGTGGCACGGCTGACCCAGAAGAAGCTGGTGATCTCCACCGCCACCGTGGCCCTGCAGGAGCAGCTCATCCACAAGGATCTTCCCTTTTATCACCGTCACAGCGAGCTGCCGTTTCGTTTCATGCTGGTCAAGGGGCGCCAGCGCTACTGCTGCGAGCACCTGCTGGAGCAGGCGGCAAACGGCAGCGAGATGGCCAATTTCGAACTCGACTTCGGCGCATTGAGCAAACACAAGCCATCGGATGCTGACAAAGCGTGCTACCAGGGGCTGTGGCAGGCCTACACCGAAGGCAAGTGGGACGGGGATCGGGACAACTGGCCCAAACCCATTCCAGACCCTTGCTGGGATCGCATCGCCGCCGACCGCCACACCTGCAACAAGGCCCTGAGCCACCATCAGCACTGCCCCTTCCATCGGGCCCGCAACGACATGGACGCGGCCGATGTGCTGGTGGTCAACCACGCCCTGCTGCTCTCCGACCTCACCATGGGGGGCGGCATCATACTGCCGCCACCGGACGAGTGCATCTATGTGCTGGACGAAGCCCATCACCTGCCCACCATCGCCCGGGATCACGGCGCCGCCAGCGCCAGCATCAAGGGATCCCGCCGCTGGCTGGAAAAGCTGGTGCAAAGCGCTGGCAAGCTGGCCAGGACGCTGAACAAGGAGAGCCTGCTCGATCCCCAGCTCAAACTGCAGGATGCCCTGGCCTCTCTCCAGCCGGATCTCAAGGCCCTCGAGCAGTGGCTCGCCAGCAATGATCACCTCTTTGGCGGCGAGCCCCACCACAGATTCGCCGATGGGGTGCTGCCGGATCCCCTGCCCATGCTGGCGGAAAACCTCAAGGAGGCGAGCAAGAAGGCACTGAGGGCGCTGGACAGAATGCAGGGGGCCATCGGCGAGGCGCTCAAGGATGGCGAGATTCGTCGCAAGGAGGCCGAGCCTCTGCTGGCGGAGAGTGGTTTTCACCTGCAGCGGCTCGAGAGCTTCTGCGCCCTCTGGGAGATGCTGAGCCGCCATGTTCCCACCGGCAAGACCCCCCTCGCCCGCTGGATGGCCAGAAGCGAGGACGGGGACATCTGGCTGCACGCCTCCCCCATCGAGGTGGGGTATCTGCTGGAGGAGTGGCTCTGGTCCCGCTGTCTCGGGGCCGTGCTGGTGTCGGCGACCCTCACCGCCCTCTCCTCCTTCAGTTATTTTCGCCACCAGGTGGGGCTCAAGGAGCATGACGGCACCCGCTATCTGCGCCTTCGCTCCCCCTTCGACTACCACAAGGCCGAACTCTATCTGCCCAAGATGGCCCATGAACCCAGTGCCCCCGCCTTCACCCAGGAGTTGATCGATACCCTTCCCCGCCTGCTGGCAGGCAAGGAGGCCAGCCTGGTGCTCTTCTCCTCCTATCGCCAGATGAACGAGGTGGCGGTGGGGCTGCGAGCCAAGGGGATGTCGCTCCTGGTACAGGGGGAAGCGTCCCGCAGCGCCCTGCTCCTCTTGCACAAACAGAAGTGCGACGGCGGCCAGGCCAGCATCCTCTTTGGCACCGGCAGCTTCTCGGAAGGGCTGGATCTGCCTGGCCACTACCTCACCAACCTGGTGATCACCAAGCTCCCCTTCGCGGTGCCCAACTCCCCCGTGGAAGAGGCAACCGCCGAGTGGATAGAGCAGCGCGGCGGCAACCCCTTCCTGCAACTGACGGTGCCGGAGGCGTCGCGCAAGCTCATCCAGGCCTGTGGCCGCCTCATCCGAAAAGAGGCGGATAGGGGGCGGGTCACCATCCTGGACCGGCGCCTGCTGACCAAGCGCTACGGCAAGGGCCTGCTGGACGCCCTCCCCCCCTTCACCCGACGCATCGAGTGACACGGCTGACGCCCGCCATGCGCTCCCCTGACCCTCATGTCAGGAGGGGGCAGGAAGATAGAAGAGCACGCTGCCCGCAGGACTCGGGGCAGCGGGATCCACACCCCGCACACCGGAAGGCGCCATAAACGGCTATTGCCGCTGTGGGGCAAACCTGTAAAAATGACCCCCTATTTTTCAGTGGGCAATTGCCTGACTGTTCAAGGAGATGAAATGAAACTGACTGTTCTGGTACCGGCCCTGGCTGGTCTGTTGTGGGCAGGTAGCGCCCTGGCCGCTAGCCAACTGGAAATTACGAATCCCTATGTCATCCAGCTGCTCGATGGCGAACCCGTCAACCCCCAGCTGCTCGACAAAGCCACCGTCTTCTCCCTGGAGCCCGGCAGGCACCAGGTCGTGGTCGCCTTCGAGGGCAACTACTCCAGCCGCAGTGAAACCAAGCTGGTCACCGCCGAGCCCCTGGTGATCAACTTCACCGCCGCCGACAACCAGCAACTCTTCCTCGACTTCAAGAAGCCCCGCAAGGAAGAAGAAGCCAAGCGTTTCGTCAAGGAACAGAACGTCGTTCTGAAAGACAAATCCACCGGCCAGGTTCTGAAATCCGAGCAGTTCGTCATGCCGACCGTGGGTGGCTTCCAGCTGACCCGTGACTATCAGCAGGAGCTGCTGAAGATGGGCAAGGCCTTCAACCAGCCCAAGACTGTGTCCGTCTCCACCGCCGCCGTGATGGCTGCCGCCAGCGCACCGGTGGAAGTGGCCCCGAGCAAGGCCATGAGCAACCCGGAAGCCCTGACCCAGCTGCAGAGCTGGTACAACAAGGCCGATGCGGAGACCCGCAAAGCCTTCCAGATCTGGGTGATCCAGCAGCAGTAAGGCGCATCGCACGCCTGCATCGAGGGGAGCCTGGCTCCCCTTTTTCATACCCGTTCATGGCCGATGCTTCATGTCACTGCGCATCTTCTATCACCCCCACTACTCCGCCCTGACACTGCCCGAGCGTCACCGCTTCCCCCTGGCCAAGTACCAGGCGCTGTTTGAACGCCTCGTCTCCCTCGACTATCCGCTGGCACAGGCCGCCCCTGCCAGCCGTGAGCAGATAGAGAAGGTGCACGATGCGGCCTATGTACAGGCCGCCCTCACCGGTACCCTCGATGAAGGGGCCATTCGCCGGCTCGGCTTTCCCTGGTCTCCCCTGCTGATTGAACGTACCCTGCACTCGGTCGGCGCCACCCTGGCCGCCAGCCGCCACGCCCTTGCGCAGGGCTGCGGACTGCAGATTTCCGGCGGCTACCACCACGCACACCGGGGGTTTGGCAGCGGCTTCTGCCTCTTCAACGATCTGGTGATCGCGGCACGAACCTGCCTGGACGAGGGACTCTGCGAGCGGGTACTGATCGTGGATCTCGATGTCCATCAGGGAGATGGCAGCGCCGCCCTGTGCACGGGCAGCCGTGACATCATCACCCTCTCCCTGCACGGAGAACACAACTTCCCCCGCCACAAGCCGGCCTCCCATCTGGACTTTCCCCTGCCAAGCGGCATGGAGGACGACGCCTATCTCGAGACCCTGAACCAGGCCCTCGCCCTGGCTCATCGCCTCTACGCCCCCGACTTCATCCTCTATCAGGCCGGGGTGGATGTGCACCGGGACGACGAGCTGGGCTACCTCTCCCTGAGCGACTCCGGCGTGCGCCAGCGCGATGCCATGGTCTTTGACTCTGCGCTTCGCCACGGGCTGCCCATCACCGCCGTACCGGGCGGGGGTTATCGGCGAGACTGGCAGCAGTTGATCCCGCTGCACCTCTCGCTCTTTGAAGCAGCAAGGCACCGGTTTGGTTGAGCGGCACCGCCCGGCCCATGACGAAAAAGAGGCGACCCTTGGGTCGCCTCTTCTATATCCGTGCACAGGGATGATGGCGCCGTCTGCCCTCAGGCATGGGCCATCGGCGTCGGGTGCTCGCCCATCTTGCGCAGCAGCATCAGCAGATAGACCAGGGAGACCCCGGCAATCACCATGAACAGCAGATGATCCGAGTAGTGCTGCATCAAGAGCGCCGTCAGGGTCGGCCCGAGCAGGCTGCCGATGGTGTAGCTCAGCAGCAGCGCCTGGTTCATGGCCACCAGTTGATGCTGCTCCACCTTCTCGCAGGCCCAGGCCATGGCCACCGGATAGAGCGTGAAGCCCGCGGCCCCCAGAATGAACAGCGTCGGTCCCATGGCCGCGTTGCCGAGCATCGCCATGGCCCCCAGGATCACCACCAGCACCTGTACCCGCAGCACCGGCAGGCGCCCGAAACGATCCGCCAGACGCCCCACCGGCCATTGCCCCAGGATGCCGGCGCTCACCATCACCGCCATCCAGTAGCCGATGGCCCCGTCGCTCACCCCCTGGTGGTTCAGATAGAGCGGCATCAGACCATAAAGCACCCCCAGCACGATGCCGGAGAGGATGCAGCCGTTCACCCCCAGACGCGCCTGACGCAGGCGCACCATCGGCCAGACCGGAGTCCTGGCCTGAAGGTTGCCTGACGGACTGGCGATGCGGGTGAACAAGAGCGGCAGCATGGCCGTCAACACCAGGGCGGTCACCCAGGGCAGCACCGCCATCAGCGACGTCGGTACCTTGCTCACCAGCAGTTGCCCAAGCACGGTGCCCACGTAATAGACCATCATGTAGGCGGCCAGCAGGCGCCCTCGATTGCGGGCGTTGCCGCTGCACATCAGCGCGCTCTCCACCACCACCCAGATCATGGCGCAGCCGACCCCGGCGATGAATCGCCAGGCGAGCCAGCTCCAGAACGCCAGGGTCATGCCGAGCCCGACGCAGCCTGCGGCAAAGAGCGCACTGGCCAGGTAGTAACTGCGATTGAAGCCGCAGCGGGCGATGAGTCTGCCCGCCAGCAGGGTTCCCAGCAGGTTGCCGGTGAAATAGGAGGAGCCGACCATGCCGACCTGCCAGGTGGGCAGATGCTCATGGGCGAGCCAGAGCGGCACCAGGGTATTCAATACCGCGATGGCCAGGGTCAGCAACAGCAGGCCACAGAGCAGGAGCAGCACCGGGCGGGAGTATGTGGTCATGGATAGAACCGTGGGGAGAGGCAAAATGCGAGCGCATCATGCCACCGCCTGTGCCTTTGTCAATCGGCACTGAGGCCGGGTCGCAAGGTTTTTCTGCCCACCGTGATGGCAACGCGGCACGGCCCTCCCCTGACGGGAGCCTCATCCCCTTGATTGGCCGACACCTTGGTCATGATGAGGGGAAGCGGGCGGTTGAATATCGACTCTGTGCCTCCCTCACGCCAGAGCGCCATGACCAGAAGAGGCGGCCCAGGGCCGCCTCTTCTTGCTATCAAGCACAACCTATCGTGCACAACGCCGGTCAGCGCTGGCGCTTCTTGGCGTACTTGCGACGAGCCCGGGCCTGGCGCTCCTCTTCCCGCTCCGCCTTCTCCCTGGCTTTCTGCTCAGCCTCGGCCTCGGCTTCCACTATCTCGACGCTCACCATCTCTGGCGTCTCCAGGGAGATCCGCCCCAGCATGCCGGACCGGAATTCATTGACCAGGATTTCCGAGGCCTTGTGCAGATCCGCAAGCCCCCCCTTGCGCATGAAGCCGCGCTGACGGGCAATGAGATCCAGCAGCTCGATCTCGGTCTCCGGCAGCTCGCTCAGCTGGTAGCGTGCCTTGATGCGCTCCGGATAGGCCTTGATGAAGTAGTCGGCGGCAAACATGGCGATGTCGGCGTAATCGAAGACGGTATCCTTGATGGCCGCCGTGATCGCCAGTCGATAACCGCAGGAGGGCGGGTTGAGCTTGGGCCACAGGAAGCCAGGGGTGTCCGTCAGGATGACGTGGTTGTCGAGCTTGATCCGCTGCTGGGACTTGGTCACCCCCGCCTCGTTGCCGGTCTTGGCGATGATGCGCCCCGCCAGGGTGTTGATCAGGGTGGACTTGCCCACGTTGGGGATGCCCATGATCATGGCGCGCACCCCGCGCAGCTCGAAGTTGCGCTCCGGCAGCATCTCGTGGCACAGGGTCAGCAACTGCTTGATTTTCTCCGGCTCCTGCTGGGTCAGGGGCAGTGCCTTGATCCCCTTCTCCTGCTCCATGTGGGCCACCCACAGCGCGGTGATCTCGGGGTCGGCAAGGTCTGCCTTGTTGAGCACCTTGATCACCGGCGTCTCCCCGCGCAGCTCCGGCACCAGGGGGTTCTCGCTGGAGAAGGGGATGCGGGCGTCGAGCATCTCGATGATGACATCGACCTGGGGCATGACCTCTGCAATCTCTTTGCGGGCCTTGTGCATGTGGCCGGGGAACCAGTTGATGGACATATCCGTTACTCTCTCATTGGCATGCGGTCCCCTCTCGGGGCTGCGGGCGCTCGGGGTTGCGGGTGCGTGGTGATGCGCCAGACCGCTGGCACTCATCGCAAGGGGGCGCATTTTACCTGCTGCGGCCCCGATTTGACAGGCTATTCTGGCCGGGTGTTGTCACCCGGGTGGCCGGATGCCCACCACGCCACCGGGAGGTGAGTGGCAAAACACAATCAACATAACCCATTGATATAAGATAACATTTGCAAGGCGCTTTCACCGTATTGTCATCTCTCTTCACTAAAAGTGTCATCTGCCCCCTCTAGGCTGCGCTCAGGTTTCACAAGGAGCGAACCCCAATGAGAAAGATGGCAGGACTTGCAGTGATGATAGGCGCCGCCCTGGCCGCCGGCTGCAACTCCAACAACGACAGCAACACCCCGGAACCCAGCGCCAAGAACGTGATCTTCTTCCTCGGCGACGGCATGGGTCTCAACACCCTCACCGCCTCCCGGATCTATGGCGTCGGCGAAGAGGGCAGCCTCACCATCGACACCCTGCCGGAAACGGCCTTCATCAAGACCTTCTCCCACGATGCCCAGGTGACCGACTCGGCCCCCTCCATGGCGGCCTACATGACCGGGGTCAAGAGCAACAACGGCGTCATCAGCATGGACAGCGACGCCACCCAGGAGAGCGATTGCAGCCAGAGCGGCGGCAAAGCGGTGACCACCCTGCTGGAGCTGGCCAAGGCCGATGGCCGTGGCACCGGCGTGGTCACCACCACCCGGGTCACCCACGCCACCCCGGCCGCCACCTATGCCCATATCTGCAACCGGGATCTGGAGGCTGATATCGCCGTCCAGATGGTGCCGGGGGGCAGCGGTTACAACAGCGCCCTGAAGGAGGGGCTGGATGTGGTGCTCGGGGGCGGCAGCAGCTTCTTCCTGCCCAGTGCCGACAAGGGCAAGCGGACCGATGGCCGCAACCTCATCGACGAGATGAAGGCGAAGGGCTATCAGTTTGCCGCCACCCTGGACGAGCTGAACCAGGCCGATGCGAGCAAGCCGCTGCTGGGCCTGTTTGGCTCAAGCCACATGAAATATGACCTGGACCGGCCCGCCAGCGAGCCGTCACTGGCCCAGATGACCCTGGCTGCCATCAAGCAGCTCAAGGGCAAAGAGAAGGGCTACTTCCTAATGGTGGAAGGGGGGCGTATCGACCACGCCCTGCACGACACCAACGCCAAGCGCGCCCTGCAGGATACCCTCGCCTTCGACAACGCCATCCTGGCCGCCATCAATGAAGTGAAGAAAACCGATCCCGAGCTGAAAAACACCCTGATCGTGGTCACCGCCGACCATGACCACACGCTTGTGCTCAACGGGTACGCCAAGCGCACCGGCAAGACCACGGCAGGCAATGCGGGCGTGCTCGGGCTGGTGAAGAACTACGAGACCGGCGAGCCGAGCAAGGATAGCGATGGCATGCCCTACACCATCATCGGCTTTGGCAACGGCTACAACCGGGTGGACGGCCCGCGCAGCAGCGTGGCGGCCCTCGACGACGCCACCACCTCCGCCGACGACTATCACCAGGAGGTAGTGGTCAAGGTGGGCGAGATAGGCAACGAAACCCACGGCGGTACCGATGTCTTCCTCGGCGCCATCGGCCAGGGGGCGGAGCGCTTCCACGGCTCTCTCGACAACACCGCCGTGTTCGGCAAGATCAAGGCTGCGGCCAAGCTGTAAGGGATTATCAGGATGAACATCACCATGAAAAAGACGCTGGTCTGCACCGCCCTGCTCGGCACGCTTGGCGGCCTCTCCAAGGCGCACGCCGCCGATGCCAAGAACGTCATCCTCTTTATCGGTGACGGCATGGGCCCCACCGTGCTCACCGCCACCCGCCTGTTCAAGGTGGGGGAAGAGGGGGATCTCGAGATGATGAAACTGCCCCAGAGCGCGCGCATCAAGACCTTCTCCCACGATGCCCAGACCACGGACTCCGCCCCCTCCATGGCGGCCTACACCACCGGCGTCAAGATGAACAACGAGGTGATCGCCATGAGCAGCGACACCAGGGCAGTGGCACCGTCCAAGGATGCCAACGGCAACAAGGGCATCAACAACTGCACCAGCGACAACGGGAGCCCGGTGCCCACCATTCTCGAGCTGGCCAAGGCGGCGGGCAAGTCGGTGGGGGCCGTCACGACCACTGAGCTCACCCATGCCACCCCGGCGGCGACCTATTCCCATATCTGCCACCGGGATGCGGCCTACGCCATCGCCGAGCAGGCGGTACCAGGCGGAGCCGGCTTCAACCAGGCGCTGGGGGATGGGGTCGATGTGCTGATGGGGGGCGGCGCCAACCACTGGACGCCCTACAGCGCCAGCAACAAGGGCGGCCGGGCCGACGGCCGGGATCTCACCGCCGAGCTGACCGCCCGGGGCTACCGCTATGTCACCACCAAGGATGAGCTCTCTGCCGTCAACTCGGGCAAGGTGCTGGGGCTGTTCAGCACCAAGTCCCACCTCGACTACGAACTGGACCGCGTCGCCAAGGGGGCGGCCAGTACCCAGCCGTCCCTCTCCGAGATGACCGCCAAGGCGATCGATCTGCTCAGCCAGAACAGCCAGGGCTACTTCCTGATGGTGGAGGGGGGGCGTATCGACCACGCCCTGCATGCCACCAACGCCAAGCGATCGCTGACCGATGCGGTGGCGCTGGACGAGGCGGTCAAGACGGCCCTCGGCAAAGTGGATTTGAGCGATACCCTGATCGTGGTTACCGCCGACCACGACCACACCATGACCATCAACGGCTATTCCGCCAAGGGCAACAAGGTGCTGGATCTGGTCAAGAACGCCGATGGCTCGACCCAGAACGACGCGGACGGCAAGCCGTTCACTACTCTGGTATTCGGCAACGGCCCCAACCGCCAGGACCAGCGCCCCACCCTTACCAGCGATGAGGTGATGGCGGATGACTACCTGCAGGAGACCGGAGTCAAGCTCGGCTCCGAGACTCACGGCGGCGGCGATGTGATGCTGTTCGCGGGCGGCGCAGGCAGCAGCCAGTTCAAGGGCACCCTCGACAACACCCGGGTGTTCGGCAAGCTCAGGGAGGCCCTCGGCCTGTGATAAAGGGGCCCGGCACCGCGCCGGGCCCGTTTTCCGTCGAGCGAGAGACGATGATGAAATATCTGCTTTCTTTATGGCTGCTGGGCAGCGCCCTCTCCTTCCCCCTCCTGGCCGACGAGGTGCCCGATCTGGCCGCCCGCATCCGCTACGTGGACAGGGCTACCGGCAGCGACGGCATCACCCGGGAGAGCCAGTGGCAGGAGAAGTGGCTGCGGGTCGGTGACCAGGTGTGGAGCCAGCGGCTCATTCCCGTTCCCCTGGCCCGTGCCTATCACGCCACCCACGATGCCCGCCCCGGCCACAAGCACTTCACTCACCAGATGGCGGCGCGCTGGGTCACCCGCAGCGAGGGAGACGCACTCCAGTTGCGCTACGCCGATGCCTGGCACAACCAGCTGGTGGAAGTGCCGCAGGAGGAGTACGGCCAGGTGGCCTTCAAGCCGGAGTGGGCGCGGATCCGCCACCTCATCAACCCTGCCCTGTTAGAGGGAATGACACCGCTGGATGAGGCCGCCCCCGACCAGGCGAACTGGTATGAGACCCGTGAAGGTCGCCAGCGTACCCGCATCCTCTGGTCGAGCCGCTGGCAGTTGCCCCTGGTGGTGGAGTCGGCAAGCCTCGACGGTTATCGCAGCTACCGGATGGAGGTGACGCTCAAGCCGCTGCCAAAGACCCTCCCCTGGCAGCAACTGGCAGGGTACCAGACCCTGGATCTGCGGGATTTCTTCGACTGATCCCCCCAGGCGGCAATCGCCTGGCTGACATGGCGTAACGGGATGTTACACTCTCTGTACTCATCCCGGATCCGAACATCCATGCGCCTTGTTACTCTGCTTCTGCTGCTCTCTCCCCTGATCGTCTGCGCCTTTTCGGCCCGTGCCGTGGTCGTCGTGGCCGCGGACATTCCCCCCTATGTGATCCGCGCCCAACAGGGTGCGCCGAGCGGCATGGCCATCGAGGTGCTGGAGGAGGCTGCCCGCCGCCTCGGGGAACCGCTCGAGATCGAGTTGATGCCGCTGGCTCGCGCCCTCAGCCAGGCCAGCCACCGCCCGGATGTCCTGTTGTTGCCCCCGGCCCGAAATCCCCAGCGCGAACCACTGTTTCTCTGGATTGCCCCCTGCTGGAGGAGGCCTTCGTGCTGGTCAGCCATCGCCGTAACCATCCAACGCCGATCTCCATGAAGACGCTGCCAGGCCTCACCGTTGGCGTGATGCGTGGCTCCCATAGCCAGAGCCTGTTCCAGCCGCTGACAGGGGTGACCCGGGAGCTGGTCACCGAGGAGGTCAGCAACGCCAGCAAGCTGGCGCGCGACCGCATCCAGGCATGGGCGGTGGCCTGGAACACCGCCCGTTACAACCAGCAGCGGGCGGGTCTGCCGCTCCCGGACCTGGTGCGGGGCGAGACCTTGCAGCAGAGCACCCTCTACCTGGCCGCCAGTCCCCGCTTCTCCCGCAGCGAGGCGCTGCGCTGGCGCCGGGTCATTCAGGAAATGAGGGAGGATGGTAGTCTCGCGCGCATCCTGCACCAGTACGATTACCAGGCTCCCTGATGAGAAAGTCAGTCCAATTGCCAAACCACCCCAGAATGGTTATGGTATCTCCATGAAAGCAATCATGATTTTTTCCAGTACGCTCACACCCCGCTGAGCCCCCGCCCTCGCCCCGCTGCGCGAGTCGCTCGGGGGCATCGCTGTTGCTGTCTGCTTTTTACACTTGCACCGTTTTTTGTCGACCAGTCTGCCCGTCATCCTGGTCCCTTCAGTCATTGATAAGGAAATACCCTATGAAACAGCCTCATCTCGTCATCTCCAGCCTGGATCTGGATCGCATCGAACAGCTGCTTGGCAACCACCCCCAGCACCTTGCCCTGCAAGAGGAGCTGGATCGCGCCGAGATCCGCGAACCCGCCGACATGCCGCCGGACGTGGTGACCATGAACAGCACGGTGCGCTTCAAGATGCAAAACAGCGGCAACGACTTCTGCCTGACGCTGGTCTATCCAAAGGATGTGCAGGGGGACGAATCGAAGATCTCCGTGCTGGCGCCAGTGGGCAGCGCCCTGCTGGGGCTCAAGGTGGGTGACAGCATCGCCTGGCCGGGGCCGGCCGGTCGCACCATCCAGGTGGAGATCCTGGAAGTGGTCTATCAGCCGGAACGCGCGGGGGAGCTGCACCGCTGACAGGCCGCCAGGCGGCCACTCTGGTCTGATGCGACCAGGTGGCTGACTCGGTATGTCTTTGTCCGGTCGGAGCCGACGGCCACCGGCCGGGCATGACCTGACGGGGGATCAGGCCCCCTGACAGATCCGGTTCTTGCCCTCCCGCTTGGCCTGATAGAGAGCGCGATCTGCCTGGCTGAACAGGGTGTCAAAGTGCCATTCACGGGCGCTGGGCACCCACCCCAGGCTGGCCGTCACCCGGACCCCCTTCAGCTCCAGCGTTTCTATTCCCTGGCGGATCTGCTCGCAGCGCGCCTGCTGGGCCAGGGGGTCCCGCTCGGGCAATAGCAGCACAAACTCTTCCCCGCCGAAGCGGCTGGCCACCAGATCCCGCTGGCCGGCAAGATAGCGACCCACCGCCTCCAGCACCCTGTCCCCGGTCTCGTGACCGTGGCGATCGTTGATCTGCTTGAAGTCGTCGAGATCCAGCACCACCAGCGCCCCCTGCCTTGCCATCGTCACGCAATGATCCATAAAGCCGCGCCGGTTCAGGAGGCCGGTCAGGGGATCCTGGCTGGCCTGTCGACGCAGGGCCAGGGCCCGGTACTGGGTACAGAGCAGCAGCACCCCGAAGGTCGACAGATAGTTGCCCATCAGCTTGACATCCTCCCCCACCTTAGCGCTTCGCGTCACAGGAGGGGGATCCCCATTACTGGGTGATAGCTGCTCGCGCAGTACCGGGTTCCTGCTTCATCGGGCGGCCTGATTGCACCGCGCCTCCACAGGCTAAAACGGCGTGTCCCGCCGCTAAAATATTGCGAGCGCCGTTCACATCGGCGTTCGCCTCATAACCACACGCAGCGCATTTAAACTGGCTTTGCGTCTGGCGGTTATCCTTCGCAATATGCCCACAACAGGCGCACTGCTGGCTGGTGTAGGCCGGGTTTATCGCCAACACCTGACCACCTCGCCATGCCTGCTTGTATTCGAGCTGGCGGCGCAGCTCAAACCAGCCCTGATCTAATATCGAACGATTCAGCCCTGATTTTGCCCGGACGTTGCGCCCCGGCTGACTGGTCGTGCCTGCTGCTGATTTTGACATGCTGGCAACCTTCAAATCCTCAATGACGATCATCGCGTGGTTTTTGCTGATAGTCGTTGTGACCTTGTGAAGGTAATCGCGGCGGGTGTTGGCGATATGTGAGTGCAGCCGCTGGATCTTGGCTTTTTGTTTCTTCCAGTTGCTGCTGAACTTTACCTTTTTGCTCAACTGGCGTTGGAGCCTTGCCAGCTTGGTCTGATTGGTTTTGAAGCTGTTGACGGGCTCAAACACCGTGCCATCTGACAGGGTTGCGAGCTTGGCGATCCCCGCATCCAGCCCGACCATTGAGCCGGAGGGGTGAATTGGCTCGGACGTCTCCTGCTCGACCTGAAAGGAGATATACCAGTGCCCGGCTGCTTGGCTGACGGTCGCGTTTTTAATTTTTCCTTCAACTGGCTGGGACTGGCGAAACTTGACCCACGCCAGCCCGGCAGGAAGCTTCACGCGACCTTTTTCAAGGCGGCAATACTTGTCAAAGTTGACGAAGCGGATTGAGTCGCGGTTGTCGCTTTTCTTCTTGAAAACGGGAGCCTTGGCGGCGAGTTTTTTATCAAAGCAGCGCATCCACGCGCCGTGCAAGTCTTTGAGTTTCTGCTGGAGGTTGTCGGTATATGCCTCGGTCAGAAAGGCCATTTCTGGGTCTTTCTTCCAACTGGTGAGCATCCGGTTCAGCTCAAAGGCAGAAGGTAGTTTTTCGCCAGCATCCAGAATGCGCTTTGTCTCTGCCAGCCCGTGATTCCAGACATAACGAGCACAACCGCCCAACTGGCGCAGGCGTTGCGCTTGTTGGGCGGTCGGTTCGAGTCGGAACTTGTAGGCTTTCAGAATTTGCATTTATCGCTCAGTGTGTAGCATTATTGCCATATCTATTAAGCCCGATTGAGTGACAGAATGCAATTCACTAAAATTAATAAATCACGCCATGCGGCCTACGCTTTGCACGTACATTTGGTGTTTATCACCAAGTATCGAAAGCCGATATTGGGGGAACTGCATCACGCTTCCTTCGGTCAGTGTGCGGCAGAGGTTTGCAGAGATTTTGGTGCGGAACTGAAAGAGTGTGACGGAGAGGCTGATCATGTTCACATGCTGATAGAGTACGGCCCAACAGTGCAGCTATCGGTACTGGTGAACTCGTTAAAGGCGGTCACATCAAGGCGACTGCGTAATGAATTTCTGGACTTGAGAGGTGCTTACAGCAAACCCGTACTCTGGTCACGCTCTTACTTTGCGGGCTCTTGCGGCGGTGCGCCGTTAGAGGTGATCAAGCAATACATTCAAAACCAGCGGGGCTGACGCCCCGGCGAAATTCCTCTCCCACCTACGTCGGAGGGAGTCCCCTTTCGCATTTAAGATGGAGCAGGTGGCTCTGCGCCAGCAGGCGAGCGATGCCCTGAAACAGGAGGCGAAGGAGGACATCAGCACATCGGCGGCGAAACCGACCCAGTGATCCTTGCCGGACGAGGCGCTCACGGGCGCCTCGTTTCTATACGCGCCCCCCTCTTCGGCCCATGACCAGAATGAACACAATGGCCACAACAGCCTTAATAGCCATTACGGTCAGATTGTTTTCCAGTCAGACATGATTAATTAACCTTCTTGCAACAATCACAAGGAGAGCACCATGTTGCAAGGAACCTTCAAGCGTACCCTGATCGGTAGTCTGCTCGCACTGAGCGTCGGCGCCCACGCCCAGATCAACGAAGTCCACTTCCTGATCCCGGGCGGCGCTGGCGGCGGCTGGGATACCACGGCCCGCGGCACCGGTGAAGTGCTGGCCAAGTCCGGTCTGGTCAAGACCGTCTCCTACCAGAACATGTCCGCCGGTGGCGGCGCCAAGGCCATCGCCCACCTCATCGAGACCTCGGCCCAGTCCGACAAGACTCTGATGGTCAACTCCACCCCCATCATCGTCAAATCCCTCTCCAAGGAGCTGCCCCAGTCCTTCCGTGATCTGACGCCGGTGGCCGCCATCATCGCCGACTACCAGGCGCTGGCGGTGAAGGCGGACTCCCCCTATCAGAACTGGGCCCAGCTGCTGGCCGCCTACGAGGAGAACCCGGCCAAGGTGAAGATTGCCGGGGGTTCCGCCCGTGGCAGCCTGGATCACCTGGTCGCCGCCCTGACCTTCAAGAATGCCGGCGCCGACGCCAGCAAACTGCGCTACGTCGCCTACGATGCCGGCGGCAGCGCCATGGCCGCCGTGCTGGCCGGAGAGACCCAGGCCATCTCCACCGGCTTTGGCGAGGCGATGGAAGCGGTCAAGTCAGGCCAGATGCGGATCCTCGGGGTCACTTCCGACAAACGCCTGCCGGGGGCGGAGCAGATCCCCACCTTCAGCGAGCAGAACAACCCCACCGTCTTCGCCAACTGGCGCGGTTACTTCGCCTCCCCCACCATCAGCCCGGAGAAATCCGCCGAGTTTGCCGCCCTGCTCAAGCAGATGTACGACAAGCCGGAGTGGGAAGTGGTCCGCACCCGCAACAGCTGGACCAACCTCTACAAGTCGGGTCCCGAGTTCACCGCCTTCCTCGACGGCCAGGAGCAGCAGATCGGCGGCCTGATGCGCGAGCTCGGCTTCATCAAGTAACCCTCGTTGTCACATCGCAGGCGGGCGCAGGCCCGCCGCCCATGTTGGAGTCAAGAGATGAACATCACCAAGGAGCGACTGGGGGGCCTGCTGTTTCTGCTGCTCTCCCTCACCTATGGCTACTACGCCACCGAGATACCGGGCTACCCCGGCGACGAATACGAACCCTTCACCGCCAGTACCCTGCCCTATGCCCTGGCAGGGATCGGGACGCTGCTCTCCCTGCTGCTGGTGCTCTTCCCCGGGGGCGAGCCCCTGCGCCGGGAAGAGGGAGACTGGCGCCGGGTCTTCATCCTGCTCGGGCTCATGGTCATTTACGGATTGGGGCTCACCTGGTTTGGCTTCGTGCTCTCGACCATCGCCTTCCTGAGTGTGGGCATCCGGGTGCTCGGTGAGCCCAGTCTGCGCTACGGCCTGATGATCAGCGTCCCCTTCTCCATCGGTTTCTGGGCCCTGCTCACCAAGGGGCTCAACGTCTATCTGGAGCCGGGTCGCCTGTTCACCCTGCTCGGTTTCTAAGGAGTCACCATGTTAGACGGAATCTTGCAAGGACTCGGCACTGCACTGCTGCCGGTCAACCTGATGATGGTGGTGCTTGGCTGCTTCATCGGCACCTTTATCGGCATGTTGCCGGGCCTTGGCCCGGTCACCGCCATCGCCCTGATGATCCCCATCACCTATGGCCTGGATCCCTCCTCCGGCATCATCTTGATGGCGGGGGTCTATTACGGCGCCATCTTCGGGGGCTCCACCTCCTCCATCCTGATCAACGCCCCCGGCTGCTCCGCCACCGTGGTCACCGCCTTCGACGGCTATCCCCTGGCCTGCAAGGGACAGGCGGGCAAGGCGCTGGCCATCGCCGCCTACGCCTCCTTCACCGGCGGCACCCTCTCCGCCATCATGCTGATGGTGGCGGCGCCCCTGCTGGCCAAGGTCTCCCTCTCCTTCCAGTCGGCGGACTACTTCGCCCTCATGGTGCTGGGCCTCTCCGCCGTGGCAGCCTTTGCCGGCAAGGGGCAGGTGCTCAAAGCGCTGATCATGGCGCTGTTCGGCATCATGATCTCCACCATCGGCATCGACCGCAGCGTCGGGGTAGACAGGTTCACCTTCGGGTTGCCGGATCTGCGTGACGGCTTCTCCTTCCTGCTGCTGGCCATGGCCACCTTTGCCCTCGCGGAGATCCTGATGGCGGTGCTGCGCCCCGGCAAGGACAACAGCGAGGAAGAGGCCAGGCAGATGCAGCAGCTCGGCAGCCTCAAGCTCAGCAAGGAAGAGGTCAGAGAGATAGCGCCCCCCATCGCCCGCTCCTCGGTGCTGGGCTTTCTCATCGGCGTGCTGCCGGGAGCCGGCGCCACCATCGCCGCCTTCATGGCCTATGGCACCGAGCGCAACATCGCCGGCAAACAGCGCCAGGAGCAGTTCGGCAAGGGCAGCCTGCGCGGTCTGGCCGCCCCGGAAGCGGCCAACAACGCCGCCTCCACCGGCTCCTTCGTGCCCCTGCTGACCCTGGGGATCCCGGGCTCCGGCACCACGGCCCTCATCCTGGGCGCCCTGGTGGCCTACGGCATCCAGCCGGGCCCGCGTCTGTTCATGGAGCATCCGGACGTCTTCTGGTCGGTGATCATCTCCATGTATCTGGGCAACGTGGTGCTGTTGATCCTGAACCTCCCCCTCATCCCCTACCTGGCCCGGGTACTGGCGGTGCCGCGCCCCGTGCTCATCCCCATGGTGCTGCTGTTCTCCCTGACCGGGGTCTATCTGGTCTCCTTCAACACCATGGACATCCATGTGATGGCCATCGTTGCACTGATCGCCATCGGCCTGCGCCTGCTCACCTTCCCCATGGCCCCCATGCTGCTCGGTTTCATCCTGGGGGGTATGCTGGAGGACAACCTGCGCCGGGCCCTGGTGATCAACGACGGCAGCCTGAGCTTCCTGTGGGAGCGCCCCATCACCCTCGCCTTCACGGTGATCACCCTGACCATGTTGCTGCTGCCCGTCTGGCAGTGGTGGCAGGCTCGCCGGGCCCCCAAGGGGGAGCTTGCCACCAGCCACTGAATCGATGAGCCTCTGCCACCTCTGAACCCTGCCCCATCACGCGTAGAGACCTTGATGCCCACGGGAAGCAAATCCTGACAAAAAGAGCGCCGAAAGGCGCTCTTTTCTTGTCTGGACGACAGGTTCCGGACGACCGGATCACGGCTTGCGGTAACGCCGCTCCGGCCGCCCGACGGTGCCATATTCGAGCTCGGGGCTCGCCAGTTGCTGCCCCACCAGAAATTCCAGATAGCGGCGCGCCGTGGTCCGGCTCACCCCTATCCGGCAGCCTATCTCCTCGGCACTGGCGGCCTCCGGAGTCAGGGCCGTCAGCACCCGCTGCAGGGTGAGAGCATCGATGCCCTTGGGCAGTCCCTCTGCCGCCACCTGCTGCAACGGCGTACCGAACAGGGTGTCCACCGCCTGCTGGTCGATGTCGGCCAACGCCGCCAGGGCGGCGATGCTCTGACGGTACTTCTCCAGGGTGTCGCGCAGCCGCTCGAACACCACGGGCTTCAAAATGAAATCCACCACCCCGAGGCGCATCGCCTCCTGCAGGGCAGCGGCTTCCCGCGCCGCGGTGAGCAGGATCACATCCAGACTCGCCCCCGCCTGGCGCAGCTCTCTCAATAGCGAGAACCCCTCTCCATCGGGCAACCAGACATCCAGCAGCACCAGATCGGGTTTGAGGATCCCTATCTGCTCCCTGGCATCGAACAGGGTGAGCGCCACCCCCAGCACCTCGAAACCGGCGAGGCGCTGCACGAAGCGGCGGTGGATCTCGGCAATGGCGGGATAATCCTCGACGATCAGGATCTTGATCACTTACACCTCCTTGGGAATGTAACAGACGACGCAACTTCCCTGCGTCGTGGCTTCGATGGTGATCTCCCCCTGCAGGGCATCCAGGGTCTTGCGCACCAGGGAGAGCCCGATACCGTGTCCTGGCTCGGGCTTGCTACTGACCCCCTGTTCGAACAACCTGTCCGCCAACTGCGGGTCGATGCCGCCAGCCCCGTCTTCCACCTCCAGCACCAGATCCTGCCCCAGATCGCTCAGGGAAACCCGGATGGGCTGATAGGGCGCACCGTGGCGGCGGGTCGCCTCGAAGGCGTTGTCGATGAGGTTGCCCAGCACCGTTACCAGCTGGGAACCGCTGACACGGGCAGGAATGTCGTGCAGACGGGCATCGGGATCGATCACGAGCTCAAGACCGAGTTCGTGGGCCCTGTGGTATTTGCCGAGCAGCAGCCCCGCCACCTTGGGTTTGGCGATGGCCCCCATCAGGAAGCCGAGCAGGGTCTGCTCGGTGGCCGCCTCCCGCCCGATGAAGGCGAGCGCCTCCCGGGTGGCCCCGAGCTCAATGAGGCCAGCGATGGTCCCAAGCTGGTTGTTGTGCTCGTGGGTCTGCACCCGCAGCAGATCGCTGTAGGCCTGCACCTGGGAGAGCTGGGCACTGAGTTCCGCCAGCTCGTCCTTGCGCCGAAAGCTCGACACGGCGCCGATCAGCTTGCCCTCGCGCACCAGCGGCAACCGGTTGACGATGAGGGACTGGCCGTTGAGCACGATCTCCTCGTCAAACTGGGGGGTCTGCTCTTGCAGGATGGAGAGCATGCGACTGCCCGGCAGCAGGTGACCGATGGGCTGTCCAATAGCGGCCCGGGCAGTGGTGTCGTCCAGGCGCAGCAGCTTGATGCCGTTGGGGTTCAGAGAGGTGAGGCGCCCTTGCTCGTCGATGGTGAGGATCCCCTCGCGCACCGTGCGCAGGGTACAGTCTAGCTCCGCATAGAGACGCCCCATCTGCTCGGGTTCAAAGCCGAAAATCGCCTTCTTGTAGCGCCGGGCCAGCCAGGCGGCGGCGACACTGTTGAGCAGCACGATGAGCAAGGTCATGGCCAGGCCGAAGCGCAAATAGTCCTGCAGATCCGCATCGATGTCCCGCACCAGATAGCCGACCGACACCACCCCGATGATCTTGCCCATCTCGTCACGGATGGGCCCCTTGCCGCGCACCGAGACCCCGAGGGACCCCTGGGCCCTGGAGATATAGGCCTCCCCCTGCAGGGCACGCTCGGGATCATCACCCACCATGGGTTTGCCAATCCGGTCCGCATTGGGGTGCGCCAGGCGGCGTGCCTGCCTGTCCCCGATGACGATGTAGCTGGCCCCGACCTCGGCGCGGATCCGCTCCACCAGGGCATTGAGGCGGACCGTATCCGCCCGCTTCACCCCGGCGATGACGCCGGACTCCCGCGCCACCAGCCGTGCCAAATCCAGGGCCTGATCCCCCACCTCACGGTAGCGCTGCTCGGCGACATAGTAGTAGCTGGCCCCGCTCAGCAACACCAGTTGCAGCAGACTGACCAGACAGAGAATGAGCAGGAAGCGTCCTTGCAACCCGAGCCTCATGCCTCCTTGTCGCCTCGCAACAAGTCGAGCAGCAGACTGCCATCGCGCAGGGCCTTGTGCACCTGCACCGAGGTGGGTTTGGTGGGATCTTCGTAGAAGTGGGTGGATTCAATCTGCAGGCGCACCAGGTACTCGGCGGGCAACTGGCTTGCCAGGGACTGGTGCAACATGGGGAAGAGCAGTCGATCGGCCCGGGTGATCTCCCCCCCGAGCAGCAGCTTGCCCGGATTGAGCAGGCAGATGAGGTTCGCCAGCACCCGGGAGAGGCGGCCTGCTGCCTGGTGCAGGATGTCCTGACACAGGCTGTTGCCGGCCAGCGCCAGCTCGCACAGCTCGCGTATGGTGACGCTTTCGGGCAGATCGAACTCCTGCATCCGTTCGCGCAGCTCCCGATATTGCGCCTCCAGCGCCTGATTGGTCACGAGGGTGCAGGCGCAGCCGAAGCCACCGCAGTAGCAGCGCTGGCCATAGGGTTCGAGCTGCAGGTGGCTGAGATCCCCGAGCAGAGCCGACTCGCTCTCGATGAGCTGGCCATTGACCACCATGCCGACCCCGATGTCGTTGTGCACGAACACCAGCACCGCATCCGAGCAGTTCCTGGCGGCGCCCCACTCCCGCTCGGCCTGGATCCAGGTGCGCACGTCGCCGCTCACCAGCACGGGTACCGAGAAGGCTTCCTGCAGGGTGGGACCGAGGGGCCAGTTGCGCAGATCGTAATAGGGAAAATGCTTGACCATGCCGGAGTGGCGCTCCACCTGGCCGGGCAGGCAGAGGGCGATGCAGGCCAGACGCAGCGCCTTCTTGGGCAAAAAGCCCTCGATGGCCCGCACCAGGCTGGCCAGCAGCTCGGCACGCTCCGCCTCGTTGAAGACATGGCGATGGCGTGCCAGGGAGTGACCCGCGAGATCGAACAGGGCCATGTCCACATAGCCGCGCCCCAGGCGCATGGAGAGAAACTGGAAGCGGCGCTCGTTGATGCGCAGCAGGGTCTGGCGACGGCCACGCCCCACCGAGCTCTCGCCGCAGGTGACCACCAGGCCGCCGTCCAGCAGCTCGCGGGTGATCTTGGTGATGCTGGCCGGCGACAGGCCGGTCAGACGGGACAGATCGGTACGGGACAGCTCCTTGTGCTCCTCCAGGCTGGCATAGACCAGGCCGTAGTTGAGCTGACGGATCAAATCGATACTGCCTTTCACGATCTCATTCATAGGGTTGGGGCTAACGAAAGGAACGAATGGCGCGATTTTCACACATTCTGCGCCGATCCCCAAATTTGCCGTCTGGAAATCCTGTCCAGACGGCAAAAATGTGATTAGTAACGGAAGCGGGAGACGAGTTGGCGCAATTTGTCACCCGTGCCTGCCAGGGCGCGGGTGGTGGTGCTGGACTCCCCGGACGCCTCGGTCAGCTCGCTGACGATCTGCTGGATGGCCACCAGGTTCTTGTTGATCTCCTCGGAGACCGCGTGCTGCTCCTCGGCGGCCGTGGCGATCTGGATGTTCATGTCGTTGATGGTGCCGACCGCCGCCACCATGCTGTCCAGGGAGCTGGCGATGTGGCTCGCCTCCTGCACCGTCTCCTGGCTGCGTGCCTCGCTGGCCTGCATCACCTCCACCGCCTGTTTCACTCCGCCCTGCAGGCGCTGGAGCATCTCGTTGATCTCTTTGGTGCTCTGCTGGGTACGGCCCGCGAGGGATCGCACCTCGTCCGCCACCACCGCAAAGCCGCGCCCCTGCTCGCCCGCCCGGGCCGCCTCGATGGCGGCGTTGAGGGCCAGCAGGTTGGTCTGATCGGCGATGCCGCGAATGACCTCCACCACGGAGCCTATCTTGCCGGTCTCGTGGGCGAGCTGCTCGATGACCCCGGCCGCCACATGCACTTCGTCCACCAGCCGGTTGATGCTGCCGATGGCGCTGTTCACCACCCCCCGGGCCGCATCGGACTCGCGGGCCGCATCGCTGGTGGCGCTGGCGGCGTTGGAAGCGCTCGCCGCCACCTCCTGGGCGGTGGAGCTCATCTCGGTCACCGCGGTCACCACCTGATCCGTCTCCTTGCCATGGCCCTGCATCTGCCTGTCCGCATGCTCGCTCAGGCTATGCAGCCGATCCACGGCCCCCAGCAACTGGTGGCTGGTCTCCCCCACCTGGCTCACCACCGACTGGATCCGCTCGACGAAGCGGTTGAAGGCGGCGGCCAGCTGCCCCACCTCGTCCTTGCTCTGCACCTTGAGGCGCTGGGTCAGATCCCCGTCCCCGTCGGCGATGTCATTGAGTGCGGCAACCGCATCCGCCAGCGGGCGGGTGACCCGGTTGCCGATCACCACGGTTGCCGCCAGGGTCACCCCCAGGATCACCAGGATGAACAGCACCCCGGTTTTCAGGGAGCCATACATGGTCTCCTCCCGCTCGCTGCGCAGGGTGGCCAGCTCATTGTCGATGTCGTCGATGTAGAAGCCCGTGCCCACGACCCACTGATACTTGTCGAGCACCAGATTGAAGGAGAGCTTGGGGGCATCCCGCCCGATAGAGGGCTTGTTGGTCCAGTACTCCGAGAAGCCATCTCCTTCCCGCGCCGACTTGATGATCCCCTGAATGAGGAAGGCACCCTTGGTATCCTTGTCCTGCCAGCGGTTCTTCCCCTCCATCTCGGGCCGGGTCGGCAGCAGCACGGTATTGCCCTGTTAGTCGTAGACGAAGAAGTAGCCGTCGCTGCCATAGCGCAGCGGCCGCAATATCTCCTTCACCTGCTGGCGCACTTCGGGGCTGTCAGGCTTGCCGTAGCTGCCCTCGATGGCCGTCTTGGCCAGCATCAGATAACTGCTGAGCAGCGCCTTGCGCTCCTTGATTGCCCTCTCCCGCGCCACCACCAGATCCGATTCCAGATCGCTCCTGGCCACCAGGTAGTTGCTGAGATTGACCACCAGGGCCATCAGCAGCACGGGGATGGCCCCCAGTAACAGGATCTTCTGCTTAAGTGTCATTGTGTCACCCTTTGTGCTGTGTTCATTGCTGCATGATGTCTGCCTAAACGGCATGGGAAGCTGGCCGAAAGGGAAGTGCGTTCGCTACAATCCCGCCACCTTTAATTATCGACCAGATGAGCTGACTCATGAACCTATGTCCTTGCGGTTCCTCTCTTTTTCTTGCCAAGTGCTGCGGTGTACTCCACGCAGGTCAGCCCGCCGCCACCCCGGAGCAGCTGATGCGATCCCGCTACAGCGCCTTCGTGCTGGGATTGGGAGAATATCTGGTACACAGCTGGCACCCGGACTATCTGAACGGGCTGACCGCGGCCGACCTCTCATCGACCGACACCCGCTGGGATGGCCTCGAGATCCTCACCAGCCAGGGCGGCCCCGATGACACCCTCGGCATGGTGGAATTCAAGGCCTGGTTCCTGGAAGGGGACGAACGTCACTGCCTCCATGAGCGATCCCGCTTCGTGCGCCATCAGGGGCGCTGGGTCTACACCGACGGCGAGCAGGATCCGGCGCCGCTGCGGGTGGGGCGAAACGACCCCTGCCCCTGTGGCAGCGGCAAGAAGTTCAAGAAGTGCTGCGGCTGAGGTTTCCCCCACGCCGCCCTCTGGCCAGCCCCCGGGCTGGCCTTCTCCCCTCCCGTCATGCTTTCCCCTGCCCGCCTCGACGGTGACGTGAGGTTCATCACATTTCGCTCATCGCCTCACACTTAATGAGCGTTTACGAACATTAATTTGGCCCATATCAAACATTTTACGTCGTGAAGGCGCCACACTGGCCTTATCTGGAAGAGATGAGACGGGCAAGAATGAAAAGAATCACCACACAAGTCGTCATCATAGGGGGTGGCGCCACCGGCGCCGGCATCATGCGCGATTGCGCACTGCGCGGCATCGACTGCATCCTGCTTGAGCGGGACGACATCGCCGCCGGCACCACGGGCCGCAACCATGGCCTGCTTCACTCCGGCGCCCGCTACGCGGTGACGGATCAGGAGTCCGCCCGCGAGTGCATTCAGGAGAACCGCATCCTCAAGCGGATCGCCAGCCACTGCGTCGAGGACACCGGCGGCCTCTTCATCACCCTGCCGGAAGATGACATCCATTTTCAAAATACCTTCATGGACGCCTGCGCCCTGGCGGGCATCGACGCCCGCCAGCTGGATCCCGCCGAGGCGCTACGCCTTGAACCCAACGTCAACCCGGCGCTGATCGGCGCCATTCAGGTGCCGGACGGCACGGTCGACCCCTTCCGTCTGGCTGCCGCCAACGTGCTGGATGCCAAGGAGCACGGCGCCCGCATCTTCACCCACAGCAAGGTGCTGGGGCTGCTGCGCACCCAAGACAGAGTGCACGGGGTCAAGGCGATCAACACCCGCACCGGCGAAGCGTTCGAGGTGGAGTGCCAGGAGGTGATCAACGCCGCCGGCATCTGGGGCCAGCAGATCTGCGAGTACGCCGATCTCGGCATCCGCATGTTCCCGGCCAAGGGCTCCCTGCTAATCATGGATTACCGCATCAACCAGCTGGTGCTCAACCGCGCCCGCAAACCGGCGGACGCGGACATCCTGGTGCCGGGCGATACCATCTCCCTCATCGGCACCACCTCGAGTCGCATCGATTACCACAAGATTGACCAGCTCACCGTCGAGCCTGAAGAGGTGGAAGTGCTGCTGCGCGAAGGAATAAAACTGGCCCCCATCATGGCCCGCACCCGATTGCTGCGCGCCTATGCCGGGGTTCGCCCGCTGGTGGCGGTGGATGGCGACGAGTCCGGCCGCAACATTAGCCGTGGCATAGTGCTGCTGGATCACGCCGAGCGCGACGGGCTCAAGGGCTTCAACACCATCACCGGCGGCAAGCTGATGACCTACCGGCTGATGGCAGAATGGGCCACCGACTTGCTTGCCAAGAAGCTTGGCAACAGCAAACCGTGCCGCACCGCTGAACTGAGCCTGCCCGGCTCGCGGGATCCGGAGAAGGTCTCCGCCCCCGGTCTCTCGGTCCCGGCTGAAGGCTCGGCCCAGTACCGTCACGGCGAGCGGGTCATCGCCTTTTTCCGCGACAATCCCAAGGCCAACGCCCTCATCTGCGAATGCGAGATGGTGACCGCAGGTGAAATCGAATACGCCCTGCGCGAGCTGGATGTGGACAACCTGGTGGATCTGCGCCGCCGCACTCGTCTGGGCATGGGACCCTGTCAGGGGGAGCTGTGCGCCTATCGCGCCGCCGGCCTGATGCAGGAGTACGGCAAGGCCGACGGCCGCCAGGCTTGCGTCATGCTGCGCCAGTTCCTGGAGGAGCGCTACAAGGGCACCCGCCCCGTGCTGTGGGGCGATGCCCTGCGCGAAGCCGAATTTACCTACTGGATCTACGAGGGGCTGTTCGGCCTTGGCGAGTGGACGGCCCCCCACCTGGTGGCCGAGCCCCCCTTCCCGCAAGACGCCAGCACCGCCAATCCCACCAAGGAGCGCAGCCATGAAATTTGACAGCATCGCTATCGGCGGCGGCATGGCGGGCCTCTCCGCGGCCCTGCGCCTGGCCGAGGCCGGCCAGAAGACCCTGCTGATGGCCTCCGGCCAGAGCGCCCTGCACTTCTCCTCCGGCTCGGTGGATCTGCTGGAGAGCGAGGGAGATCCCCGCGCCGCCCTGCCCGCCTTTATGGCCGCCAACCCCGAGCATCCCTACAGCAAGGTGGGGCTGGCCCATATCGCGGCGAGCCTCGATGATCTGCAACGCCACTGCGCCGCCCAGGGCTTGCCGCTGTTTCGCCAGGAGCGCAACCACCAGCGGCTGACCCCCATCGGCACCCTCAAAGCCACCTGGCTCTCCCCCGACACCTGCGCCTGCGTGACCGATGCACCGGCCCCCGACGCCATCCTGCTGGCCACCCTGGAGGGATTTCGCGACTTTCACCCCGAGCTCGCGGCAGCGAATCTCGCGACCCACGCGCGCTTCGCCCACTGCCGCATCCTGACCGGGGAAATTCGGCTGCCCCAGCTGGCCGAGTTCAGCCGCAATCCCCACGAGTTTCGCTCCGCCGACATCGCCCGCCTGTTTGACAAGCAGGGCAATGGCCAGCATGACCTGCTGACGGATCTAGCCCGCGAGATCAGCCGCATGGTGCAGGAGAGCGGTGAGCCGCGCTGCCGCCACCTGGTGCTGCCCGCCTGCCTGTCGCTGGGGCTGGTCGGCCCGCGCCTGACGGAGCTGGAGCAGCGCACCGGCTGCATCATCAAGGAGGTTGCCACCATGCCGCCGTCGCTTATTGGCATGCGGATGCAGGAGGCCCTCAAGCGCCGCTTCATGGCCCTTGGCGGCACCTTCCTCACCAGCGAGCGGGTGCTGGGCGCCCGTTACGACGGAGATCGGGTCATCGGCGTGCACAGCCAGAATGGCGACGATCAACTCTTTGAAGCGGATAACTTTGTACTCGCCTCCGGCAGCTTCTTCAGCCGCGGGCTGGAGTCGCGCCTGCGCGGCATTCGTGAGCCCATCTTCAACGCCGACGTGCTGAGCCTGCCCGAGCGCGACGCCTGGGCCGGCCGCCGCCTGTTCGACCACCACCCCTTCATGGGTTTCGGGGTCAAGACCGACGACAAGCTCAGAGTGCTGCGTGGCGGCAAACCGCTCGTCAACCTCTACGGCGCCGGTAGCGTGCTGGCGCACTATGACCCCATAAAAGAAGGGTCAGGCTCAGGCGTGGCCGTTGCCACCGGCTGGCAGGCTGCCGGTCATATTTTGAGTTCAGCCCAATGACGATTTTGTCCCATATCCCGTGCCTTCACACCCAACGGGAGGAGAACTGACATGCTACTGGATCATGCCAACCAAACCTTCGATCAGTGCATCAAATGCACCGTCTGTACCGCCTACTGCCCGGTGGCCAAGGCCAACCCGGCCTACCCAGGCCCCAAGCAGGCGGGCCCGGATGGGGAGCGGCTGCGCATCAAGAGCCCGGAGCTCTTTGACAGCGCCCTCAAGTACTGCACCAACTGCAAGCGCTGCGAAGTGGCCTGCCCGAGCGGGGTGCGCATCGGCGACATCATCGCCAAGGCCAAACACCAGTACAGCGGCTTCAAACCGGGGATCCGCGAGTTCGTGCTCTCCCACACCGACCTGATGGGCAGCATGTCCACCCTGATGGCCCCGGTGGTCAACTTCACCACCGGCCTCAAGCCGATGAAGCTGGTGCTGGACAAGGCGCTGGGGGTCTCCTCCCACCGCGACCTGCCCAAATACTCCCAGGGCACCTTCCGCGGCTGGTACAAAAAGCAGAAAGCGAGTCAGGCCCGCTTTACGCGCCAAATTGCCTACTTCCACGGCTGCTACGTCAACTACAACCACCCGCAACTTGGCAAGGAGCTGGTGCAGGTGCTCAACGCCATGAACATCGGCGTCCAGCTGCTGGAGCGGGAGAAGTGCTGCGGCGTGCCGCTGATTGCCAACGGCTTCATGGACAAGGCCAAGCAGCAGGCGGCCTTCAACATCCAGCAGCTGGAGAACACCCTGCTCGGCAACGAGATGCCGCTACTAGCCACCTCCTCCACCTGCGGCTTCACCCTGCGCGACGAATACCCCCACCTGCTGGAGCAGGACAACCACAAGGTGCGCGATCGCATCTCGCTGGTGACCCGCTTCCTGTGGAACGAGTTCTACCAGGGCAACAAGCCGGCGATGAAGCCGCTCAATCTGCACATCGCCTACCACACCCCCTGCCACATGGAGAAGATGGGGGGGGTCATCTATACCCTGGAGCTGCTGCGCGCCATCCCAGGGGTCAAGGTGACGGTGCTGGACTCCCAGTGCTGCGGCATCGCCGGTACCTACGGCTTCAAGTCGGAGAACTACCAGACCAGCCAGGCCATCGGCGAGGGGCTGTTTGATCAGATAAACCGGCTCAAGCCCGATCTGGTCATCACCGACTGCGAAACCTGCAAATGGCAGATCGAGATGAGCACAGCGTTCCGCTGCGAACACCCCATCCACCTGCTGGCCCAGGCCCTGGCTTGATCCCCTTGCCACGCTAGGCCAGACGGCCCGCTCGGCAAAGAGGCCGACAAGCAAACACCAGATGGAAAAAGAGCCGGCAAGCGCCGGCTCTTTTTACTGGATCATCGTTCGAATAGGCCATGGTATCCATGGACAATCCTCTGATTGAATCCGGCAATAAGGGGATTATAATGACTCCCTCCCCTAAAGTTAATAATGCATATATATACATTAGAAATTTTCTATCCCTAAATGAATACAGCTCGCGCCATTTGACGCACATTTCCTTGCCGGACGCGGGCTGGCGGGCAACTGAGCCCACTGTCGCCAGACAACAGCGTTAACAATGGTGCAATAAGTTGAGTTTCCTCATAATTTAACCGGGATCTCATTTCCGCTTGTTGCCGGCTCCGCCAATTGATCTAGCGCAATCCCGCTCCCGATAAATCATCATTCGTTTTACCCATTTGGTAATATCCAGCTCGAGCAATCGCATAAATACAGGTTCATCGCGGCTTTCCGGGGAAGGCCGCCTTGATTTTCAGAAAAAAGTATTCTGAGTCCCTAAATCCATATGCCATGCGCTTTATCACTTTGATCTTGTTGTTCACCCCTTCCAGCACACTCGTGTGCATCGGGTAGTTTGCACTCGCCAGGATCCCCCGCATATATTTCGATAAATTTCGACCAAATCGTTGCAGCGGCGCTAGCCCGCTTTCCTTCACCTGCCGCATCCAGCTCCGCCATCGTCGCCATCCTTCCCACACGCTCGGCGCATACCAGATGCCCTTCAACGCCTCTTTCAGCACGTACACCATCGCCAGCGGTTGATTCGCCGCCAACAGCTCCTGCAACTTCACATCCTGTTTTTCACTCAGCTTCGCCCGATTACGTAGCAGCAACCAACGCGCACTTTTGACCACTTTTCGCGCCGGTTTATCGCTTTTCAGTGCATTCGCCTGCTCCACTCGCACCCGGTCCACCACCTCTCGGCCATAGCGAGCCACCACGTGGAACAGGTCGTAGACCACCTCCGCCTGCGGGCAGTGTTGCTTCACCTCCAGGTCGAACGCCGTGTTCATGTCCATCGCCACCGCCTCAATCTGCTGGCATCGCTCGCCGAGCTGCTCGAAGAAGGGACGGATAGCGGCCCGGCTGTTGCCGTGCCCCACCCACAGGACGCGGGTTCGCTCGGCATCCATGATCACGGTGGCATAGCGGTGTC
>NZ_PQLN01000056.1:0-33062 GCF_002919855.1 Aeromonas sp. ASNIH8
CGGTCAACTGCTGATAGCTCATGGTGATACTGCTTTTACTTTGGCGAGCAGAAGGGTACCACCAATCAGCAGTTGGCCACCTCTCGCCATTCATCCATGAGTGTCGCACTTATTATCTGAATTCCCGCTTTACGTCAGTGGGATAAAGAAAAACTCATCCCTGTTTATCGCCATGCTGGAAAAGCTGCGTCGCCACTACCGACGAGCCAAAACCATCACGCTGATCCTCGATAACTACATCATTCACAAAAGCAAACAGACCGAGCGATGGTTGAAGAAAAACCCTAAGTTCTGCCTGGTATTCCAGCCAGTTTATAGTCCTTGGGTTAATCACATAGAACGGCTGTGGCACAAGTTGCATGAAACCATCACGCGCAATCATCAATGCAGAGGGATGGCCAACCTGCTGGCTCGAGTGAAACACTTCATGGATACCGTGTCTCCTTTCCCGGGGAATGGCTATGGCACAGCAAAGGTGTAGCACTATTAGGATCAGTTATTTAGGCGGCTGCATCAGGCCCAGGTCTATGGCATGACGCTGCCGCTCATCACCAAGGCCGATGGCACCAAGTTCGGCAAGACCGAGGGGGGCGCCGTCTGGCTCGACCCGGCGCTCACCTCCCCTTACGCCTTCTACCAGTTCTGGCTCGGTACCGCAGACGAGGATGTCTACCGATTCCTGCGCTACTACAGCTTTATGCCGCTGGCCGAGATTGAGGCGCTGGAAGCAGAGGATGCGAAGCGGCAGGGGCGCAAGCTGGCCCAGCAGGTGCTGGCGGACGAGCTGACCGAACTGGTACACGGCAAGGGGGCGCTGGCGGCGGCGCAGCGCATCAGCGAATCGTTGTTCAGTGGCGAGGTAGCGCGCCTTGGGGAGAGCGATCTGGCCCAGCTGGCGCAAGATGGCATGCCAAGCAGCTGCATCAAGGGGGAAACGGATCTGGTGACCCTGCTGGTGGAGTGCGGCCTGGCCAACTCGAAGCGGATCGCCCGCGAGCTGCTGGCGGCGGGAGCCGTCAGCGTCAACGGTGCGATCCGCCGGGATGAGCCGCTCACCGCCGACGATCGGCTGTTCGGCCGCTACCTGCTGCTGCGCCGGGGCAAGAAGCAGTACCACCTGGTGATCTACTCATGAAGGGGTGAGCGCCTCGATGACGTAGTCGAGGAAGTGGCCGACCAGGGCCGACTCGGCCCGGCGCTGGGTATAGAGGGCGTAGAAATGGGCCCCCTTGGGGCGATAGTCCGGCAGCACTTCGCGCACCCCCCCCTCGGCCAGCTCGGCCGCCACCAGGTAGCGCGGCAGGCGGGCTATCCCCAGTCCCTGGCGCATCCCCTGGTGAATCGCCTTCTTGCTGCTGAAGGCCAGTTCGCCCGCTACCTCGAGAGGGATCTCGCGCCCCTGGGCAAGCAGGGGCCAGCACTCGTGGCGGCCGTACTCCTGGCTGCGGGTGATGAGGCTGTGCTGGTGCAGATCCTGCGGTGTGGTGAGGGGCGGGTGGCGGTCCAGGTAGTCGGCGCTGGCGCAGAGCACCAGATCGTCCACCGCGATGGGGCGCGCCAGGTAGGGCTGGGTGCCGAGCTCAGTGCTGCGAAACGCCACGTGCAGGTTGTCGCGCAGCAGGTCGGCCGGGGTATTGCTGAAGTCGGCGATGATCCGCACCTCCGGGTGGTCGGCGCGAAAGCGCAGCAGCACCGGAGTCAGCACCACTTCTCCCCAGAGATCCGGCGCCGTGATGCGCAGCTCCCCGCACAGTGCCGAGCGGCGGCGCTGCAGGCCGTCCAGCAACTGCTCGTGCAGGGCGATCATCTGGTCAGCCTGGCGGTAGGCGAGCTCTCCTGCGTCGGTCAGTTGCACCCGGCGGGTGGTGCGGCTCAGGAGCACGCTGCCGAGGCTCTGCTCCAGGTGGCGCAGATCTTTTGACGCCTTGCTCGGGGTGATGCCCAGGCGGGCCGCCGCCGCGGCGAAGGATCCACAGCGGACGATGGCGACCAGCAGGCGCATCAGGTAGAGAGTGTCGAGCTTGTGGTGACTCATGAGGGGTGGCCTATTGTGTCTTGCTGGGAATGAATGTCTTGCTTGTGCGCCTGATTATATCCTGTTGGCCCGGGTTTATAGTGGCCGCCATGCCATTGCGATCCCGGGAGAGGACGATGAACAAGACACTGGGCGACAGCTTCCAGTTCGAGCGAGCCGGATTGCGGCTCAAGAACCGGGCCGTGCTGGCCCCTTTGACCCACAACATGAGCGGCGCAGGCGGTGATCCCGGCCAGGCCGAGCTCGACTGGCTGGCGCGCTGCGCCCGTGGCGGCTTCGGCCTGCTCATCGCCGCCGCCACCCAGGTGCGGCCCGGCGGACGCTGCTGGGCGGGGCAGCCTGCCCTGATGACGGACGCCCAGCAGCAGGCCTTCACGGCCCTGGCCGACAGTGCGCGGCAGGCCGGGGCGCTGGCGGTGGTGCAACTGCATCACGGCGGGATGCGGGCTCTGCCCGAGCTGAACGACGGGGCGCCGGTCGGCCCGTGCGCGCTGGCGCCGGGCGGGCGTTACCCCCTCGGGGTCAAGGGGCTGAGCGAGGAGCAGATTCTGACGCTCATTGATGCCTTTGTGAGCGCTGCGGAGCGGGCCCATGGCGCCGGCCTGCACGGGGTCGAGCTGCACGCAGCCCACCACTTCCTGCTCTGCAACTTCCTCAACCCCCTGCACAACCGGCGCACCGACCGCTGGGGGGGCAGCCTCGCCAACCGGGCGCGGATCCTGGTGGAGATAGTGCGCGGCATTCGCGCCCGTCTACCCCGGGGCTTCCTGGTCGGGGTGCGTCTCTCCCCCGAGAGCTATGCCCATATCCAGGGCATCGAACTGGCCCATCAGCTGGCGGTGGCGCACCTGCTGGCGAACGAGGGGATCGACTACCTGCACTTCTCCATGGGGGACAGCTTCAAGGCAGTGGCGGGGGATCCCGACGGCGGCGCCCTGCTGGAGGCGGTAAGGATCGGGTTGGCCGGGCGGGTGCCGCTCATGGTGGCGGGCAAGATTAGCGACGCAGATTCGGCGGAGCGGGCTCTGGCCGGCGGCGCCGATCTGGTGGCGGTGGGCACGGCGGCCCTTGGCAATCCGGACTGGATGGAACGGGTGAGCCGCGGCCTGCCTCTGCATGCAGCCCCTTTCACGGCGGCGCACCTCACGGAGGTTGGCTTCACCCCAAGCGCCCTCGACTACCTGGCCAGCATGGGGGTGTTGGCCCCGCGCGATGCGGCCTGAGGGCTTTCATGAACGGGATGCGCTCGGCAGGCTGTTGAGCTTATGTGACAAGGCCCTCATGAAGAGGGCCTTGTGCGTGTCAGGCGCCGAGAGGGAGCAGGTCGGCGTAGTCGTCGAGCGCCGGGAAGTGCTGGAAGGTGAGCGGCGGCATCTGGCTGTCGGGGTGACGGATGCCGAGCTGGTGGGCAATGCCGAACTCGGCCGAGGCGGCCAGGATCCGCTCGCTGTCATCCACGAAGAGGGTGCGGGCCGGGTCGAACGCCAGCCGCTCGGCCAGTGCCTGCCAGCAGTGCTGGCTCTCCTTCGACCACCCGAGCTCATGGGTGCTCACCATCAGGTCGAGGTGCTGGGCGAGGCCGAGGCGTGCATCCTTCACCGACAGGCTGGCGGGATGGGCATTGGTGAAGAGCACCACCTGCTTGCCGGCGGCCTTGAGTGCGGCCAGGAAGGGAATGACGTTGGGGCGCCACTGAATCTTCTCCAGGATCTCCTGTTTGAGGGCGCGGATGTCGAGCCCGAGCGTCCGGGTCCAGTAATCCACGCAGTACCAGTCGAGGGTGCCGTTGACCGCATGATAGTGGGTGTCTATCTGCGCCTTCGCCTCGGCCAGCGGCAGGCCGAGTCGCTCGGCGTAGCGCGCCGGCACCAGGGTTTGCCACAGATGGCTGTCAAAATGGAGATCGATCAGGGTGCCATCCATGTCGAGCAACACGGTATCAATCTGGTGCCAGGGCAGGGGAGTCGACATGGGGCCTCGCGATGTCTGTGGTGATGGGAAAAACGGGGCGCATTATAACGGATTTTTCAGACATCTTTCCCCTCTTTGTCCCGTGGTGTTCGGCAGGGGAGTCGTTTACTCTTGAAACACGATTTTTTAACGAGCAGTCAGCCCCCGATGAGCGATCCCCACAAGCGCAATCCCGTCCACCTCAGTGTCGAGACCATGGCCCATGACAAGAGCAAGCCGGAGATCCTCAAGGCCGAGATCGTGGCCGAGAGCCGGTTGTTCAAGGTGGAGTCCCTTCACCTGAAATTCTCCAACGGCGAGGAGCGGGTCTACGAGCGGATGCGCGGCGGCAACCGGGGTGCCGTCATGGTGGTGCCCCTGTTCGATGCCCACACCCTGCTGCTGGTGCGCGAGTACGCGGCGGGCACCCACTCCTACGAGCTGGGTTTCCCCAAGGGATTGATAGACCCCGGTGAAAATGCCTTCGAGGCGGGCAACCGGGAGCTGATGGAGGAGGCGGGCTTCGGGGCGAGCAGCCTGACCCTGCTCAAGCAGGTGTCGCTGGCGCCGGGGTATTTCTCCAGCCGGATGGACATCTTGCTGGCGCGGGATCTCTACCCCGAGCAGCGGGTCGGTGACGAGCCCGAGCCTCTCGAGGTGATCCCCTGGCCCCTCAACCGGATCGACGAGTTGCTGGCACGACCGGACTTCACCGAGTCGCGCAGCATCAGTGCCCTGCTGCTGGCCAGCAAATGGCTGGCGGAGCAGGGAAATTAGCCCGCAGAGGGTCTGTTTGGCAATCAGAGGCAGAGGTAAGCACCATGCAGGAGTTGTTGGCCTGGATACCCGAGGTCAAGGAGATCGCCCGTGAGGCGGGCAGGATCCTTCACGAGATCTATCGCGGCGGTCAGTTCGAACGCCAGTTGAAGGAGGATGCGACCCCGGTCACCAGTGCCGATCTTGCTGCCGATGCCTACCTCAAACAGGCGCTGGCAGCGCTCACTCCCCATGTCCCCGTGCTGACCGAAGAGGCGGCCGACATCCCCTTCAGCCAGCGTGCCAACTGGCGCCAGTACTGGCTGGTGGACCCCCTCGATGGCACCGGCGAGTTCATCGCCGGTAGCGGCGACTTCGCCACCCTGATCGCCCTGGTGCGGGACAATGTCCCGGTGCTCGGGGTCATCTACGCCCCCGAATCCGATCTGCTCTACTGGGCGGTGCGTGGTCACGGCGCCTTCAAGGAGGCGAACGGCGAGAGCCGTCCCATCAGCGCCATCCATCATGAACACGATCAGCCTGACTCCCTGGTGGTGGCCATCAGCCGCCGCCAGAAACTGGAGAACCTGACCCGTCGTCTCAACCCGGCCATCCACTACGAGCTGATCCCGCTCGGCTCCAGCTCCCTCAAGTCCTGCCTGGTGGCGGAAGGCGTGGCGGATTGCTACGTGCGCCTGGGCCCCACCGGGGAGTGGGATACCGCTGCCGCCCAATGCATCGTGGAGGCGGCAGGGGGCCGCATCCTCAGCCTGGCGCTGCAACCGCTGAGCTACAACGAGACCGAGTCGCTGGAGAACCCGGACTTCATCGTGATGGGGGACCCGGATCTCGCCTGGGGACGCATTCTGGCCCACTGACGGGTCGACCAGCTCGCAGGGAATGCAATCAGGCGACCACAGGGTCGCCTGATTGCATTGGTGTGATCCACTGGCTGGTTACGGGGATTTCAGGGAGATTCGCTAGTGATGGCAATAACGGCAGTGGATCATCACATCCAATCTGGCTGCACTGGCATAAATATCATTTAATTCTGAAAACATGAATTTCATCGAAACAAAGAATCGGTGTGGGTTTTTATTTTGGTTTTATATTCCTATCTTTCGGTTAATGTCAGGATTAATTGAATAATCCGGGGTGAAATTTCCTCCCAATCTCACTGGTGGAACAGGGCTTTGCCAGTGAGATCTGCCAGCCTCCATTTTTGAGAATTAAATGCTAAAGGAGCACAATGTTTTTAGATTTTAATACTACGTAAAAGTGATTTATCGATGAGTTTATCTGCAAACGTCTCACGGGAGCTGTCCGGTTCCCACTCCACCATGGCCAGCACCGGCTGGCGTCGCCACGACACCCACTGGGTCATCAGCCTGTTCGGCACCGCCGTCGGCGCCGGCATTCTGTTCCTGCCCATCAACCTGGGTCTGGGGGGGATCTGGCCCCTCGTCATCGTCGCCGTGCTGGCCGGTCCCATGACCTTCCTGGCCCACCGCGGGCTGGCGCGTTTCGTGCTCTCGTCGTCGCGCCCCCAGGCCGACTTCACCGAGGTGGCCGAGGAGCACTTCGGCAAGATGGCCGGGCGCCTCATCTCGGCGCTCTATTTCCTCTCCATCTTCCCGATCCTGCTCATCTACGGTGTCGGGCTGACCAACACGGTGGAGAGCTTCATGGTCAATCAGCTCGGTCTGGCCTCCCCGGATCGGGTGATGCTCTCCGGCGTGCTGGTGTTCGCCATGATCGCCGTGATGCTGGCCGGCGAGAAGGCGATGCTGCGGGCCTTCGCCGTCATGGTCTACCCGCTGGCGGCGATCCTGCTGGCCCTCTCCTGCTACCTCATTCCCCAGTGGCAGTGGCCGGAAGTGACCGCCTTTGAAGGTACGAGCTTCCTCAACACCGTCTGGCTGGCGCTGCCGGTCACCGTGTTTGCCTTCAGCCACGCCGCCGCCATCTCGGGCTTTGCCAACGTGCAGCGCCGGGAATACGGGGAGCAGGCCGAAACCAAGAGCGGCCTGATCCTGCGCAACACCACCGTCATGCTGGTGGGCTTCGTGCTCTTCTTCGTCTTCTCCTGCGTGCTGAGCCTCTCCCCGGCCCAGTTGGCCGAGGCCAAGGCCCAGAACGTCTCCGTGCTCTCCTATCTCGCCAACATCACCGACAACCCGGTGATCGTGACCCTGGGGCCGCTCATCGCCTTCATCGCCATCAGCTCCTCCTTCCTCGGCCACTTCCTCGGTGCCCGCGAAAGCCTGAAAAGCCTGATCGCCAAGCCCACCGGCCTGCCGCTGGCGAAGGCGGACAAGCTCGGCATCGCCCTGATGTTCTTCGCCATCTGGGGCGCCGCCATCATCAACCCGGGCATTCTGGGGTTGATGGAGACCCTCTCCGGCCCCGTCATCGCCATGATCCTCTTCATCATGCCGGTGGTGGCCATCTACAAGGTGGAGGCGCTGGCCCGTTTCCGTCACCGTTGGGTCAACGGCTTCATCCTGCTGACCGGTGCCCTGGCGGTCTCGGCCCTGCTGTTCAGCCTGCTGAAATAAGCCAGGCCGTCAGCATCAAACAAGAGAGGCGACCCCGGGGGTCGCCTCTCTTGTTTCTGCTCTCTGGTTGCCTTGCCGTGTTTCACCCCAGCTTGGCGCCGTTCTCCACCGCCTGCTCGGGGATGGCGATCACCACGGCGCCATCCGGGCGATAGAAGCCTGTCAGCAGAAACTCCGACTGGATGGGGCCTATCTGCTTGGGGGGAAAGTTCACCACGGCGACGATCTGGCGGCCCACCAGATCCTCCGGTCGATAGAGGTCGGTGATCTGGGCGCTGCTCTTGCGCACCCCGAGCTCGGGGCCGAAATCCGCCCACACCTTGTAGGCGGGGCGGCGCGCCTCGGGGAAGGGCTCGACCCGCACCAGGGTGCCCACCCTGAGCTCCACCATCTCGAAATCCTGCCAGCTTATGGTCTGCATCTTGGCTCCTCGTTGCCCATACCTTGCATGAGCCTCAGCATGCCTCGAATGCCCGGGGATTGTCTTCGGCAAAGAGCCGACCGATTACGGCAGGCAGCCGTTTTGCCGGCGCCAGAGGGAAGGGGTCAGTCCGGTTTCGGCCAGGAAGCGCTCGGCAAAGGCTCCCTGGTTCTGATAGCCGCAGCGGCTGGCCACTTCGCCGACGGGCAGCCGGGTGCGAGCGAGCAGGGTGCGGGCCAGCGCCATACGCCGCATCCTGAGGTAGTGGGAGACGCTCGTGCCCACCTGCTGGCGAAAGGCGTGTTTGAACTGGCTCAGGCCGAGGCAGGCGATGGCGGCGAGTTCCTCGTTGGTGAGGGGGTCTGCGAGGTGGGCTTCCATATGACGCTGCACCTTGGCGATACGAGGGGCTATGCGGGGAGCGACGGCGGGGCCCATGCCGCGTCCCTCGGTCAGCAGCCCGAGCCACACCTGATCCATGCCGGCCACGTGGCGCCCCTCGGCCACCATGCGGTGCAGGAAGGCGAGGTAGTGGCGCTGGGCCTCATCCAGCTCGACGAAGGGGTGGTCCCCCAGGGCGGCCGGCAGCCAGTGGCTCTCCTGCACCAGAAACACGTGCGCCGGGTCGGCGGCGTAGTCGTGGCGAAGGCCAGGGGCGATGATGCAGGCAAAACCGGGGGCGAGGCGACATCCCCGACCCTGCACCTCGATCTCGAGGGGGCCGACGAGGGGGATCACCAGCTGGGCGTGGTCATGACTGTGGCTCTGCATGTCGCTCTGGTAGTGACGCAGGCTGAAGGGGGAGGCGGCAGATAAGCATGACGCGGCACCGGGCCGCATCATTGAAAGGGATGCATCGTTTGCCATGGGCAGCCGCATTACTCGGCGTCGAAGTCTTCGATCTCTTTGCCAAGGGCTTCCATGATGGCGCGGGCCTCGGCGGGGACGCTGTCCGGGTGATCCTTGCGCAGGTCGTCGTCACAGGGCAGCGGCTGGCCGGTGAAGGCGTGCAGGAAGGCTTCGCAGAGCAGCTCGCTGTTGGTCGCATGACGCAGGTTGTTCACCTGGCGACGGGTGCGCTCATCGGTCAACACCTTCAGCACCTTGAGCGGGATCGAGACGGTTATCTTCTTGACCTGTTCGCTCTTCTTGCCGTGCTCTGCATAGGGGCTGACGTAGTCGCCGTTCCACTCTGTACCCATGTTCCACCTGTAGTCGTTTGGCCGTGAGCGCGGATTTTAACCCTTAAGGAATTCAATGGCAATCCAACAGCAAAGCCATTTAGACGTCTAGAAGTGTTGACGGCTTTTTTAAGGTGGCGTAGTGTGGTGCACCATGGGCCGGCAGTCCGGCCAGCGAAAATGAGAGCGGGGCTGGACGACCCACGAGGCGGACCGGCTCCGGCAACCCATCAAGGAGAGTGACATGACCCACAAGGCCACCCTGGCGGTACGCACCGGGATTGAGACAGATACGCAGCACGGTGCCGTGGTGCCCCCCATCTACCTCTCCAGCAACTACACCTTTGCCGACTTTGGCGAGCCCCGTCAATACGACTATGCCCGCTCCGGCAACCCGACCCGCACCAATCTGGCGGATGCCCTGGCGGCCCTGGAAGGGGGGGCCGGCGCCGTGGTGACCGGCACCGGCATGGGGGCCGTTCACCTGGTGACCACGGCTCTGCTCAAGGCGGGGGATCTGCTGATCGCCCCCCACGACTGCTACGGCGGTACCTGGCGCCTGTTCGAGTATCTGGCGGCCAAGGGCCACTACCAGGTGCAGTTCGTGGATCAGGGAGACGAGGTGGCGCTGGCCGCCGCGCTGGCCCAGAAACCCGCACTGGTGTGGGTGGAGACCCCCTCCAATCCGCTGCTGCGGGTGGTGGACATCGCCGCCATCGCCGAGGCCTCCCACGAGGTGGGGGCCCAGGTGGTGGTGGACAACACCTTCCTCTCCCCCTTGCTGCAACAGCCCCTGGCCCTTGGTGCCGACGTGGTGGTCCACTCCACCACCAAGTACATCAACGGCCACTCCGACGTGGTAGGGGGGGTGGCGATCGCCAAGGATCAGGCTCTTGCCGACTCCCTGGTGTGGTGGGCCAACTGCCTGGGGCTCACTTCCGGTGCCTTTGACTCCTACCTCACCCTGCGGGGCCTGCGCACCCTGGCCCCGCGCCTGCGCACCCATCAGGAGAACACGGATCGCATCCTCGCCTTCTTGCAGCAGCAGCCGCTGGTCAAGCGGATCTATCATCCCAGCCTGCCGAGCCATCCGGGCCACGACATTGCGCGCCGTCAACAGTCCGGCTTTGGCGCCATGCTAAGTTTTGAGCTCGATTGCAACGAGACGGGGCTGCGCGCCTTCCTCGCGGGACTGCGCCTCTTCTCGGTGGCGGAGTCCCTCGGCGGGGTGGAGAGTCTGGTGGCCCACCCGGCCAGCATGACCCACAGGGCCATGACCCCTGCGGCCCAGCAGGCGGCGGGTATCAGTGCCCAGTTGCTGCGCCTGTCGGTGGGGATTGAACACGGTGAGGATCTGGTGGCCGATCTGGCCCAGGGGTTTGAACAGGCGCAGTTGGCACAACAGGCAGAGCAGGTGAAGTAATGGAACAACAACAAGGAGAGTGTGTGGTGGCAACAGAGGCAGTCTTCAAGCGGCGCCATGTACACAAGTTCGGCGGCAGCAGCCTGGCGGATCCGGTCTGTTATCGCCGGGTCGCCAGCATCGTCGAGCAACAGGTGGGGGGCAACGAGCTGGTGGTGGTCTCCGCCGCGGGCAAGACCACCAACCGGCTGATCCAGCTGGTGGAGCTGGCGGAAGCGGGGGATGAGGCCGCAGGCGAAGCCATCACCGCCCTGCACGCCTATCAGCAGAGCCTGATCGACGGCCTGCTGGAAGGGGATCTTCACCTCGATCTGAGCCAGCAACTGACGGACGACATGCAGCTGATCGCCAAGACCCTGGAGGGGCAGTTTGACCGCTTCGAGCGCAACGGCCTGCTCGCCTTTGGCGAGGTGTGGTCCGCCCGTCTGCTGGCTGCCCTGCTCACCAGCCGGGGTGAGGCGGCCGCCTGGCTCGATGCTCGCAGTTTCCTGCGCGCAGAAGACGGCGCCCTCATCAAGGTGGATACCGCCCTCTCCAGCGAGCTGCTCAAGGCCCGCCTGGCCGAGCACGCCGGTCGCATCGTGGTGACCGGCTTCATCGCCGCCGACATGGAGGGGCGTTCCCTGCTGCTGGGGCGCAACGGCTCCGACTACAGTGCCAGCCTCCTGGCGGCGCTGGCGGACGGGGAGTCGACCACCATCTGGAGCGACGTGGCCGGGGTCTACAGTGCCGACCCGCGCCGGGTGAAAGAGGCGCGTCTGCTGGAGCGCCTGAGCCTGGCCGAGGCCAACGAGCTGGCGCGCCTGGGCTCCTCGGTGCTGCATTCGCGTACCCTGCAGCCGGTGGCCGACAGCCGTCAGCGCCTCACCCTGCGCTGCAGCTACAATCCGGACGAAGGCTGCACCCACATCCTGCGCCGTGCACCCCGCTCCGGCGGTGCCCGCATCGTCTCCTCGGTGGATCAGATAGCCCTCATCGAGCTCAAGGTGCTGCCGCAGACTGACTTTGAGCAGACAGTGGCGGCCATCGAGGCCCATCTGGCCCGCCATCGCCTCCATCCGCTCACCCTGCAGCGCCAGCCGGATCGGCGGGTCCTGCGTCTGGCCTACACCCTGGAGGTGGCACAAGGGGCCTTCGAGGTGCTCCGTGACTTCCAGTTGCAGGGCAACTTTACCGGCCTCATCCAGAAGGAGGGGTTCAGCCTGGTCGCCCTGGTGGGAGCCGGCGTCACCGACAATGCCGAGCAGTGCCACCGTTTCTACCAGCTGTTGGCGGATCAGCCTCTGGAGTTCGTGCAGGTGGCCAAGGACGGCCTGAGCCTGGTGGCCGTGCTGCGCCAGATCGTGCTGGAGCCGCTGCTCATCGCTCTGCACAGTGCCCTGTTCAGCCGCCCGACCCGGGTCGGGCTGGTGGTGTTCGGCAAAGGCAATATCGGTGGTCACTGGCTGGGGCTCTACGCCCGCGAGAAGGCGCGCCTCGAGCATGAGCTCAATCTGGCGCTCACCCTCTACGGGGTCTTCGACTCCAAGGGCGGGCTGCTGGACGAAGAGGGGCTGGATCCCCTCAAGGTACAGGACAACTTCAATCCCAAGCCGCTCATCTGGCCGGAGCTGCTCTCCCAGCTGGAGCAGCACAGTTTTGACTCCCTGATCGCGCTCGACATGACCGCCAGCGAGACGGTGAGCCGCTACTACCCGGACTTTGCCCAGCTCGGCATCCACATCATCGCCGCCAACAAGTTTGCCGGTGCCGCCGACAGCGAGTTTTACCAGCGCATCAAGCAGACCTGCCGCGACCATCAGGTGCAGTGGCGCTACAACGCCACCGTGGGGGCCGGGCTGCCCATCCAGTCCAGCATCCAGATGCTGCGTCAGAGCGGTGACCGCATCCAGGGGGTTTCCGGCATCTTCTCCGGCACCCTCTCCTGGCTGTTCCAGCAGTATGATGGCACTCGCCCCTTCTCCGAACTGGTGGACGAGGCGTGGCAACACGGCCTGACCGAGCCGGATCCCCGGGAGGATCTCTCCGGTCAGGATGTGCGCCGCAAGCTGCTTATCCTGGCGCGGGAGGCGGGCTTCGAACTCGACTCCGCCGACATCGAGCTGGAGAACCTGGTGCCGGTGGTCCTGCGCAAGGTGAGTGCGGATCAGTTCATGGACAGGCTCAAGGAGCTGGATGACCCTATCCAGACCGCCTTCGAGGGGGCGCGCCGGGTCGGCAAGGTGCTGCGTTATGTCGCCCGCTTCGAGCACGACGGCAAGGCCCGCGTCGGGCTGGAGGCGCTGGAGCCCCATCACCCGTTTGCCAACCTCTTGCCCTGCGACAACGTGTTCGCCATCGAGAGCGACAGCTATCGCACCAACCCCCTGGTGATCCAGGGGCCGGGAGCGGGCCGGGAAGTGACGGCCGCCGCCATCCAGTACGATCTCTGGCAGATCTGCGCCAGCCTCTGAGGCTGCGTGACACGATGCAATGAGAAGAGGCGCCCCAGGGCGCCTCTTCTGTTATCGGGTAGTGGAGTTACCAGAACAGCCGGCCCAGGAGGGGGGCGAGCAGCACGGTGGCCATGCCGGCGATCATCATCACCATGCTGGAGACCACCCCCTCCTCGTTGCCCATCTGATAGGCCCTGGCTGTCCCGGCCCCGTGGGCCGAGGCACCAAAGCCCGCGCCCTTGCCAAGGCGGCTGCGGATGGCGAGCACGGTGAGCACGCTTTCTCCCACCGCCATGCCGATGACGCCGGTCAGCACCACGAACAGGGCGGTGAGATCGGCGTTGCCACCCACGGAACGGGTCGCCTCCACCGCGAAGGGGGTGGTGATGGATCTCATGGCCATGCTGCGTTGCAACAGCTCGGAGAGGTTGAGCCAGCGGGCCAGCAGCACTGTGCTGCCCACCGCCATCACCACGGACGCCACGACCCCGACCGAGAGGGAGAGCCAGTGGCGGCGCATCAGCTGGCGATTCTCGTAGACGGGCACCGCGAAGGCGACGGTAGCGGGGCCCAGCAGCCAGAGCAGCCAGTGGGATTCGGCCATGTAGTCCCGGTAGGGAATGTGGAACAGCATCACCACGGCCACCAGCAGGGTGGGGGCCAGCAGCAGCGGCATCAGGGGCAGGATGCGCTTTTTGCCATAGAGCCACTTGCTGGCGTAGTAGAAGAGCAGGGTCAGGGCGAAGCAGAGCAGGCCGAGCAGGGTGTCAGACATGGCGGCGACTCCGGCGGGCCAGCTTCAGCTCGAGGCGATAGACCCTGTCCACCACCAGCGCCGTGGTGCCGAGCACCAGCACGGTGCTGACGATCAGGACCACCATGATGCGCCACCCCTCCTGCAGCAGCAGCTCCTGATAGTTGACCACGGCCACTACGGCAGGGACGAAGAAGAGCAGCATCTCCGCCAGCAGCCAGCGGGCCCCGGCACTGAACCACTGGGCCTTGACCACCCCGAGCAGGATGCAGACCAGCAGCAGCAACATGCCGGTGAGGTTGGCGGGCAGGGGCAGGTGCAAGGTGCGCACTGCGATGTCGGCCAGCAACCAGATGGCCGCCAGCAGGGCGATTTGGAAGGGGGTTTGCAACCAGCGAAGGCAGAGGGTTTTCATGGCAAGCGTCTTTCTGTGAACCTGCTCACAGTATAGAGAGGGACCAAACCTGCAAAAAATGAATTTAAATTATCAAAATCATGCCAAAGAGGCATGATTTAGCCAGCCATCCCCGTCAAGAGAGCACCATGGATATTCGAGCCCTGCGTTACTTCGTCGAGCTGGTGCGGGAGCAGAGCTTCACCCGCGCCTCCGAGAAGCTGTTCGTCACCCAGCCCACCATCAGCAAAATGATCCGCAACATGGAAGAGGAGCTGGGCCAGCCCCTGCTGAGCCGGGTCGGCCGCCGCTTCACCCTGACCGACAGCGGCCAGGTGCTGTTCAATCGGGCCCAGACCATCCTGGCGGAGATGCAGCAGCTGGAGGCGGAGCTGGCGGATCTGCAGAGCCTGCAATCCGGGCGTCTTGCCCTCGGCATCCCGCCCATGGTGGGTCATGTCTATGCGGATCTCATCCGTACCTATCGCAGCCGCTACCCCGGTGTGGAGCTCTCCATCGTCGAATATGGCGGGCGGCGCATCGAGCAGGCGGTGCTGGCGGGGGAGCTGGATCTCGCCATCACCATGCTGCCGACCAGGGAAGAGGGGGCCCTCTGCGCCCTGGATCTGGACAGTTACCCCATCCGGGTGGTGCTACCGGACCTGCCCCGCTGGCGAGAGGGGGGCGAGATCCGGCTGGAGGCTCTGCGGGACGAACCCTTCCTGCTCTATACCCAGGCCTTCACCCTGAGCGAGCGGCTGGAGCAGGCCTGCGAGCAAGCCGGGTTCGTGCCCCAGGTGGCGGCCCGCAGCAGCCAGTGGGACTTTCTCACCGCCATGGTGCGAAGCGGCATGGGGGTCGCCTTCCTGCCGGAGCCCATCTGCCGGCGGCTGACGCCGGACGGGCTGGTGTTGCGCCCTCTGGCCCCGGCGCTGAGCTGGCGACTCGGGGTGATCTGGCCAGGGGATCGCTACCTCTCCCGCACCGCCGAGGCCTGGCTTGCCCTGTGCCGCGAGCAGGGCTGAGGAGCGGGTCTGGGGTTAGGGGGTCCCCGGTGACGCCATGCCTGTGACGAAGCGGGCATAGGCTGCGGAGTGTCGCACCTCCTCAATCTCGTCCCACACCTGTTGGCTGAGATCGGGGTGGGCCTGATGGAAGGGGTGGGAGAAGATGAGGTAGTAGGGTTTTTCGACCAGGGGAGGGGTGATCCGCTCGAGTGTGGCCTGCAACTGCGGGTGGGCGGCCAGGGTCCGTTCTGCGACCCCGGTTTGCAGGGCGGCGGCAACGGCGCGCTGCATCGCGACCTTCTTGAGCAGGATCAGTGGTTCCCTGCTGGAGTCATCCACCCTGACACCGCTCTCCCGCAGTTGGGCGACGATGGAGAAACCGGACTGCGCCGCAATGACGCCAGGGGCGACGAGCTGCCGGCCATCCCAGCGAACCTGTCCGCCTTTTGGCTGGTAGAGGCTGTAGCTCTCGGTGAGCAGGCGCTTGGCGGGATCAGGTGCTCCGTGTCGCATGGGATAGACCCCTATGGTGCGAGCACGCTCTTCGCTGTAGCTCAGCTTGACGGCGGCATCGAGCTGGCCCTGGCTGACGAGGGAGAGGCAGCGTTTCCAGGGAAGGGGGGTGAGAATGATGGGATGCCCGATCCGGTTTGCCACCTCCTTGAGGTGGAACTGCACTATCCCCTCGCCGGACATCAGCAACCAGGGAGGCGAATCGCTGTTCTCCATGCAGGCACGAATGCTGCCGGGGGCGGCCATGACGCAGGTCGGCAGCAACCAGAGCAGCAGCGCCAGACAGAAAGTGCGCAAGGGGAGCCTGCCTGACAGGGGAGAACCGGCGAGCCAGTCAGGGAGCGATGCCAAAGTCATCCCTCATCGGGTCATAGAGATAGGAGCGGTAGTCGGTGCTCTCGTCGGGCAACTGCGGGTTGGTCAGCCGGAAGATCTGGCGTGAATCGAGCCGGGCAAAGACCAGGGAAGGCTGGAAATGTTGGCGCCAGAGGCGCTGCAGGGAGCCATCTTTCCAGGCCAGTTGCAGGCCGCGCAAAAGGCGCTCGCGCTCCTTGCTGTAGGTGGCGTGGCTATAGAGGGAGTGGATGAGCGGATAGAAGAGGGCGACATGGCTATCCACGGTCAGCCCCGGCAGGCCGGGTCTGTGGTTTTTCCACTCGCTCAATATCTCGTTGGCACCACGGCAGAAGGGATCGATCCGGCCACGGGCCACCAGGCGAAACAGTGACTCATAGTTATCCACCTCCTGCACCCTGAAGCCGTTGTAGCGAAGGATGTCGGCATCCCGCCAGCCGGTGCCCACCCCTTGCGTGAACTGCTGCAACTGGGACAGGGTGTGAACCCTGGCCAGGGCCTGGGCACGGGCGCTGCCGACAAAACAGACCCGGTAGCCGAGCACGCCCAGATCGATGGGGAAGGGGACCAGGCTGACACCGGGTTGAGGGATCTCCTGGGGCCAGCTGTCGACGATGAAGAGGGCATTCTTGCCCGGCGTTTGCACTTCGAGCCGCATCCTCGGCTTGTTCATCCTGATGGCGTCGAGCAGTTCATAGTCGCCGTAATCGGGCCGTGTTTTCTCCAGCGCCAGCTGCATCGCCGCCCGGTAATAATTCATGCGGACATCCTGTTGGGTTTCCCCGGTGATCAGGGTGAAGCGGGTGGCCGCCATCGTGAGGGACGGGAGGGAGAGGGCGAGCAAAAGGAGCAGGATTCGATGCATCTTGACCGGGTTCGGCAACGGGATTGTGCCCAGTATAGACGGGCCATTCCCGTCGACACAGCGCTATCAGGCTCTGGCAGATCTGACCTCTTGAGAAGGGGGTCATGCGGATTTCATCAAGAGACCCAGGCGACGACAGAGTTGGCGCAGCGTCTGGTTGTCGAGGCAGCCAAAGCCGAGCAGCCACCCCTCCAGCGTCGGCGGGCCCAGGTAGAACTGGCCCAGATGACGCAGCCCCAGCCCGCAGGCGTTGGCGGCATCGGTCCAGCGCGCCTCGCCACCGGGGGGCAGCAGCACGGCGCACTGCAGGCCGGCGCCGCTGTGGATGGGGGTGAGCCCCGGGCAGTGCTCGGCCAGTTCCGCCAGCAGCAGATCCCGTCTGCTCTGGTAGAGGAGGCGGCTCTGGCGCAGGTGGGTGGCGAAGTGCCCGCCCCGGATGAAGTCTGCCGTGACCGCTTGCTGCAACTGGTTGCTGTGGCCGTCGACGGCGGCCCGGGCGCGGCAGAAGGAGTCCATCAGCGGCCTGGGCAGCACCAGGTAGGCGAGACGCAGCGAGCCGAACAGCACCTTGCTGAAGGTGCCCACATAGATCACCCGCCCCTGGCCGTCGAGCCCCTGCAGGGCGGGCAGGGGACGCTGATCATACTGGTACTCCCCGTCGTAATCGTCCTCCAGGATCCAGGCGCCGTGACGCTCTGCCTCGGCCAGCAGCGCCATGCGGCGGGGCAGGCTCATGGGGACGCCAAGGGGATACTGGTGTGCCGGGGTGCAGTAGATGAGGCGCGGCGCAGGATGATCCCCATGAGGGTTGAGCCCCTCTTCATCCACCGGCACCGGATGCACCCGGGCACCGGCGCTCTCCATGGCGGTGCGAGCCCCGGGATAACCGGGGTCTTCCACCCAGACGGTGTCACCGGCATCGATGAGCAACTGGGTCGCCAGCAGGATCCCCTGCTGGGAGCTGGTGAGGATCAGGATCTGATCCGGCTCGCACACCACGCCGCGTGATTGCACCAGATAGCTGCTGATGGCGGCGCGAAGTTCCCCAAGCCCCTGGGGATCCCCGTAGTTCATCCAGTCGCTGGCGCGCTGGCGCCACTGTTGCTGCATCAACCGACCCCAGAGTGCCTGGGGGAAGAGACGGGGATCCGGCTGGCTGGAAGCAAAGGTGGTGCCCACCTCGGGCACGTCGTGACAGGCGCCACCCAGGGCCATCTCCTGGCCGCGACGGGAGAGGCCAGCCGCTGACTGGGGCGGGCGCGGCGCGGGGCGCACCGCCGCCAGGGCGACAAAGCTGCCGGCGCCCACCTTGCGCACCAGATACCCCTCCGCCTCAAGCCGGCCATAGGCCAGTTCCACCGTGCTGCGGGAGATCCCGAGATCCCGGGCCAGGAGACGGCTGGCGGGCAGGCGGCTGTGCAGGGGCAGGTGGCCCGCCAGGATGGCCTCGCGCAGGGTACGCACCAGTTGTTCGTGCAGGGGCAGATCCCCTTGCTGCTGGCTGGCGAAGAGCGTTGGCAGAACGGTCATGGTGTGCTCCCGTTGGCGCGGGGGTTGCACCTCTTTCGAGGCAGGGAGCCTGCCCGCAGGGCATGGCGCGGCAGTGGGGCTGGCGACCGACGGGCAGAGCGGGTGGGGTGGATGGTCATGGTGGCGGCTCGATGAAATTGGTCTGCCCATATTGGCAAAATTGGTCGGCGTGGCAAGGCCATTTTGTCGCTACATTGGTGGTCACAGGGTGGCGCCAGCGGGCGGCACGGATTGGCAACACAAGGAGTCTGCATGTCGGAATACAGTGCCACCATCAGTTGGCAGCGGGGGGAGCACGAGCCCTTCGTCGATCAGCGTTACAGCCGGTCCCATGAGTGGGCGTTTGATGGCGGGGTCAGGGTGCCGGCCTCCTCCTCTCCCCATGTGGTGCCGCTGCCCTACTCGGTGGCGGAACATGTGGACCCGGAAGAGGCGTTTGTGGCGGCCCTCTCCAGTTGCCACATGCTCACCTTTCTCTGGCTGGCGGCGAAGGCGGGCTATCGGGTAGAGAGCTACCGGGACGAAGCGGTCGGCATCATGGCGAAAAACGGGCAAGGTCGCCTCGCCATGACCCGGGTCACCCTGCGTCCCAGGGTGATCTTCGGGGGAGAGCAGGAGCCCGCCCTGGCGGATCTGGAGCAGTTGCACCACCAGGCCCATGAGGACTGCTTAATCGCCAACTCTGTCAACACCGTCGTCACCACAGAGATCGTCATCTAGTCATCAGGAGCGTTCAGGATGAGTCATGTATTGAGCACAGGGGTGGCAGGGGCCGCCGAAGCCAGCGCCTTTTTCGAGGCCCAGCTGAAGTTTCGTACCGATCCGGCGGATCTGGCCGCCGATCTGCTGGCCGGGGTGGCGGGCATCGTGGTCATCGATACCCGCTCCCCCGCACACTATGCCGAGGGGCACATTCCCGGCGCCATCTCCTTCCCCCACAGGACCATGACGGCGTCGACCACGGCGGTACTGGACCGGAACCTGGTGTATGTCTGCTATTGCGACGGCATCGGCTGCAACGGTTCGACCCAGGGGGCCTACAAGCTGGCGTCCCTCGGGTTTGAGGTCAAGGAGTTGATAGGGGGTCTGCACTGGTGGCGTCAGGACGGTTTCGCCGTCGCCACGGGCAGCGAGCCCGGAGTGCTGCTGGAAGGGGGAATTGCCTGTGCCTGTTGAACGTTGCAATGAGGGGGGCGATGCCTCCCTGTCCGGCGCCGCCCTTTTCAACGACTTTGGGCAGCCTCTGGGGCGTGCGCTGCCAGAATGGCGCGGCGCCGAGTTCCCTCCCCACCGCGCACTGCATGGCTGGGGCTGTCGTCTCGAGCCCCTTGATCCCGAGCGCCACCTGGGGGATCTGTGGCAGGCGTTCGGTGCCGACAGCGGGGCCATGTGGACCTACCTGACCAGTGGCCCTTTCGCGGACGAGACCGCCATGGGGGTCTGGCTGCGGGAGGTCGCCACCAAGCGGGATCCCCAGTTCTACGGCATCATCGACGAGGGGAACGGACGGGCGCTGGGACTGGCGAGCTACCTGCGCATCGATCCCCTGGCGGGCAGCATCGAGGTGGGCTGGCTGCACTTCTCCCCCGCCATGCAGCAGTCACGGCTGGCGACGGCGGCCATGGTGTTGATGATGGCCAATGCCTTTGCTCTGGGATACCGGCGCTACGAGTGGAAGTGCAATGCCCTGAACCTGCCTTCGCGCCAGGCGGCCCTGCGCCTGGGCTTTCACTATGAGGGGACCTTCCGTCAGGCGCGGGTGGACAAGGGACACAACCGGGATACGGCCTGGTTCTCCGTCATCGACAGCGAGTGGCCCGCCCTGAAAGGGTGCTTCGAGCGCTGGCTGGAGGACGGCAACTTCGACCATGCCGGGCGTCAGCGTCGCCGACTCTCCGAACTGACCGCCGCCTGCCGCTCTGGGGCGTGTTGAGGGCGGCAGATCACCCGCCGGGATGGGCGGCTCCCGGTCGGGTTCCTTGGGCGCTTCGCACGCAAGGCGCCAGATCCGACATCCAGACGCAAGAGGCGCCAGTCATGGCGCCTCTTTTGTTTGTTCAGTCGTGATGATCGCCGATGGGGGCCGCAATCCAGTTCATCAGCCGGACCATGTCCCCGGGGGCTACGCCGACCGAGAGCCCCCGCTTGCCACCGCTCACCAGGATCTCGTCGAAGGCCATGGCGGAGTCGTCCAGCACGGTGGGCAGCAGCTTCTTCTGGGCCAGGGGACTGATGCCGCCCACCTTGTAGCCGGTCAGCTTTTCGGCTTCCGCCGGCTTCATCATCTCCACTTTCTTGAGCCCGGTAGCCTTGGCGAGCTGCTTGAGGCTGCACATGCCCGAGGAGGGCACGATGGCCACCACCGCCTGCTTGTCGTGATGGGCGAGCAGGGTCTTGAACACCTGCGCCTCGGGCAGGCCCAGCTGGGTAGCGGCATGCTTGCCGAAGTCGTCGTGGGCTTCGCACTCATAGGGGTAAAGCCTGTGGGGGATCTTGAGCTTTTTCAGCAAGTTGATGGCGGGTGTCATGGGGTCTCCTCGAACCGTGGCAAGGCCAGACAGTCTGCGCCCGGGAGCCGGATGTGGCAAGAACCAGTCTTCACACCCAATCGGGGCCTGTGTTAGCGTAACCGGGTGCCGGATCCTATGATTTGGGCACTTGTCCCCGCATTCCAATGCAATGCGCCGGCGATCGAAAGGAATCGTAGCCATGAATACCACAGCACTTTGCGCTCGCGATATCGACGCGATGGATCGATATGAGACCCTCGCCAGGCTGACCGCCCTTGATCGGGCCTATGGCATGGTCGAGTTCGATCTCGATGGTCGCATGGTGTCGGTCAATCCCCTGTTTTGCGACATGCTGGGTTATCCCCCCGAAGCGCTGTTGGGCCAGTCCCATCTCATGCTCTTGCCGCCGGATCTGCAGGCGGAGCATGATCTCTTCTGGCAGAGGGTATTGGGTGGCGAGATCCAGTCGGGGGAGTTTCGCCGGGTCAGGCAAGGTGGCAACCCCCTCTGGCTCCATGCCACCTACATGCCCGTGACCGACGAGGCAGGCATCCTGTTGGGGGTGGTCAAGCTGGCGCACGACATTACCTCGGCTGTGATGGCCAAGCAGCGGGTCGAGCAGCAGAGCCAGCTGTTTGACATCGTGGTGGCCGCTCACCAGAGTTTTCTGCTCGATCGCAATCTCGGCTCCGCCTGCGACACCGTCTTCGAGCGGCTGCTGAGCGTGAGCGAAAGCTCCTATGGTTTCATCGGCATCATTCAGTACGAGGATGGCCGCCCCAGTCTCTATGTCCCCTCCATCTCCAATGTCTCCTGGGATGAGGCGACCCATGCCTGGTATGAGCAGCAGCGCCAGAGTCGGGGCGGGCTCATCTTCAGCAAGCTCGACAACCTGTTTGGGCACGTGGTGACCCACAATACCCTGGTGTGCTGCAACGATCTGCCGAGCCATCCAGCCAGTCGCGGTGTCTCCCCCCGTGGTCATCCACACCTGGAGAGCTTCCTCGGCATTCCCATCCGCCACAAGGGGGAGGCGATCGGCATGATCGCCCTGGCCAACCGCCCGGGCGGCTTTGACGAGACCCATGTCAGCCTGCTCGAGCCCCTCACCACGGCCCTTGGCACCCTTATCCACGCCCGCAACCTGGAGGACGAGCGCAGCCGCATGGAGCGGGTGCTGCGCTTCAACGCCGAGCACGACTTCTTGACCAAGCTGCCCAACCGCAGCAGCTTTTTCCAGCAGGCCAACGTGTTGCTGGATCACGTCCAGCACCATCCCGCCGAAGGGGAGGCCTGCTGCCTGGCCTTGATAGATATCGACTTCTTCAAGCAAATCAATGATGTATATGGACACCTTGCCGGAGATGCCGTGCTGGCGTCGCTGGCGGGGCTCCTGATGCAGGCGGTGCGCAGCAAGGATCTGGTGGCGCGATTTGGCGGGGAGGAGTTCATCCTGCTGCTGCGGGGCACGACCCTGGAGGAGGCCCACACCATCATGGAGCGCATCCGGCGCCAGGTGGAGCAGCACACCTTCCTGTACCAGCACCAGGCGATCACCGTCACCATCAGCGTGGGGCTCACCCCCTATCAGATGAGTTACAGGCGCATGGATGACTGGCTTCAGTGCGTGGACCAGCGACTTTATGAGGCAAAACGTCGTGGTCGCAACCAGGTATCCTGATGAGAGGCTATGTCGCGAAATAAAACAGGGCGCCATCATGGCGCCCTGTTTGTTGTGGATGTTTTTTGCCCTTAGAGGGGGCTGTGCTGGCGGCAATATCGGGATCCCCGTGCCCGGCAGAGACGAAAAAGGGCGCCGGGGCGCCCTTGTTTGCAACGGTCCGGGATCAGCCGGTGTTGCGCATGCCGGCGGCGATGCCGGCGATGGTGACCATCAGCGCCTGATCCAGCTCGGGGTGCAGGGTCTCCGGGTGGTTGCGGGAGCGATTGAGCAGCTCGGCCTGCAGCACGTTGAGCGGGTCGGTGTAGGGGTTGCGCAGCTTGATGGACTCCTTGATCCAGGGCTGATCGTCCAGCAGGTCGCCCTGCGGGCGCAGTTTCAGCACCACCTCGATGGAGTCGGCAAGCTCCTGACGCAGCTGCTTGCCGAGTGCCCACAGGTTCTCCGGCACCAGGCGGGTGTCATAGTATTCCGCCAGCCAGAGGTCGGCCTTGAGGAACACCATCTCCAGCATTTCGAGACGGGTGCGGAAGAAGGGCCACTGGCGGCTCATCTCGTCCAGCACGCTCTTCTGGCCGTCGTCGATGGCCTGTTGCAACCCCTTGTGGGCGCCGAGCCAGGCCGGCAGCATCAGCCGGTTCTGGGTCCAGGCGAAGATCCAGGGGATGGCGCGCAGGCTCTCGACACCGCCGTTGGGCTTGCGCTTGGCGGGGCGGGAACCGAGCGGCAGCTTGCCGAGCTCCATCTCCGGGGTGGCGGCGCGGAAGTAAGGCACGAAGTCCGGGTGACCGCGCACGATACTGCGGTAGTGATCGCAGGAGACAGACGCCAGCTGCTCCATCACGGCGCGCCAGCTCTCTTTCGGCTTGGGCGGCGGCAACAGGTTCCCCTCCAGCACGGCGCTGGTGTAGAGGTTCAGGCTCTGAATGGCCACCTTCGGCAGGCCGAACTTGAAGCGGATCATCTCCCCCTGTTCGGTGACCCGCAGGCCGCCGCGCAGGGATCCCGGGGGTTGGGAGAGGATCGCCTGATGGGCGGGGGCGCCGCCACGGCCGACGGTACCGCCGCGGCCATGGAACAAGGTGAGGCGGATGTTGTTGGCTTCAGCCAGCGCCACCAGGGATTCCATGGCGGCGTACTGGGCCCAGCCAGCGGCCATCATACCCGCATCCTTGGCGGAGTCGGAGTAGCCGATCATCACGTACTGACGGCCCTGGATGTAACCGCGATACCAGTCCACCGACAGCAGGCGTTCCATCACGGCGGTGCCCGCCATCAGGTCTTCCTGGGTCTCGAACAGCGGGGCAACCGGCATGCGGAACTTGCAGCCAGCTTCCTTCAGCAACAGCTGGACCGCCAAGACATCGGACGGGGCACCGGCCATGGAGATGATGTAGATGCCGAACGCATCGGGGTCGTGCTGGGCGATGACGCGACAGGTGTCGATGGTCTCGCGGGTCTCGGCACTGGGATCCCAGTCGCTCGGGATGAGGGGGCGGCGGGAGTTCAGCTCGCGCAGCAGGAAGGCCTGCTTGTCCTCTTCGCTCCACTCGGCGTAGTCGCCCACACCCAGGTAGCGGGTCAGCTCGGAGAAGACCTGGCCGTGACGCTCGCCATCCTGACGGATGTCCAGCTTGACCAGGTGGATGCCGAAGCAGGCCAGCTTGCGCAGCACGTCCAGCAGCATGCCGTCGGCAATGTTGCCCATGCCGCAGGCGTGCAGGGAGTGGTAGCAGAGCTCCAGGGGCTCGCGCAGCTGGGCGGTGCTCTTGACCAGATCCCGGCTCTCGCTCGCCTGGCCCTGCACCTTGGCGGTCAGGTACTCCTGGGTCTCGCGCAGCTGCTCGCGCAGCTCACGCACCAGGGCGCGATAGGGCTCGGGATTGTCACCGACCCGGGCACGCACGGCGTCGGTGCAATCGGCCATGGAGAGCTCGGAAGTGAGCTCCTTGATGTCCTTGTAGAACAGGCTCACCGCCATCCAGCGGCCCAGCTCCAGCACTTCGGCGGTCACCTTGGCGGTGACGAAGGGGTTGCCGTCGCGGTCACCGCCCATCCAGGAGGTGAACTTGACCGGCGCGGCGTCCAGCGGCAGCCGCACACCCAGATGGTGTTGCAGGCGCTCGTCCAGATTGCGCATGAATTCGGGGATGGCCGGCCACAGGCTGTTTTCCACCACGGCGAAGCCCCACTTGGCTTCGTCCACCGGGGTCGGGCGCTGTTCGCGGATCTCGTTGGTGTGCCAGGCCTGGTTGACCAGTTGCTCGATGCGACTCTGGATCTTGTCCCGCTCGCGGGGCAGCAGATCGGAGAGTTCCAGGGCCTCGAGGCAGTCGTTGAGCTGCACGTGCTTGTGGATCAGGGTACGACGGGTCACCTCGGTGGGGTGAGCGGTCAGCACCAGATCGATGTCCAGCTCGCGCACGGCCTGGATGATGGCCTCCTGGGACAGGTTGGAGGCTTTCAGCTTGTCGAACATCTGCTCCAGCGGGTCCGGGGTGCAGACCTGCTCTTCGCAGCGACGGGAGATGGTGTGGAACTGCTCCGCCACGTTCGCCAGGTTGAGGAACTGGCTGAAGGCACGGGCCACGGGCAGCAGTTCGTCATCGGAGAGGGTACGCAGGGTGTCGAGCAGGCGCTCTCTGTCTGCCTCGTTTCCCTTGCGGGAAGACTTGGCCAGCTGGCGAATGGTCTCAATCTTGTCGAGGAAGGCCTGCCCCTGATGATCCTTGATGGATTTACCCAGCAGTTGGCCCAACATGCCTACGTTGGCCCGTAGTGCGGCGTACTTTTCGTTCATTCCACATCCTTATTTTGTTGGTGCCTCCTGACCTTCCAGGCGGGAGGCGACCTCACTTATTGTTGTGCGATTACAACATATGCTCCGTCATCTTAGGGGGACAATCTACCCAGATTGTCTGCGCAAGGTCAAATAACAAGCCGATTCAGAACATGTATTTCCCTCACCTGTCCCAAGGCACCTGCCATGTAACTTACTTACATCCCTGTTTGGTTAGACGCAGAAGCGCCGGATCAGGTGCTGCAGCACCGCCGTGGTCGGTTTGACGAACGACAGATCCAGGTATTCATCGGGCTGGTGGGCCTGGGTGATATGGCCTGGGCCCATCACTATGGTCTCGCAACCCAGCTGCTGGATAAAGGGGGCTTCGGTGCAATAGTTCACGGACTCGGCGGCCCGGCCGCTCGCCTTTTCCGCCTCCCGCACCAGCTCGGAGTCATCCTGGCAGGCATAGGCCGGAATGGGTTCGTGCAGGTGCTGCAGGTGCAGGCAGCCGGGCTGGTGGATCTCGATGGGGGAGAGCGCCTCCTTCAGCATGCCCATCAGCTCGTCGGGACCCACCTGCGGGGTGGGACGCATGTCGATGTGCAGCTCGCAGCAACCGCAGATGCGGTTCGGGCTGTCGCCCCCCTGGATGTAGCCGAGGTTCAGGGTGGGCTGGGGCACGGCGAAACGGTGATCCGCGTACTTCTCCTTCAGATCCTGCTGGAGCCTGAGCACCTGACCCATGGCCTTGTGCATGATCTCCATGGCGTTGACGCCGTTGGCGGGATCCGAACTGTGGCCGCTTCGGCCTGTGATGCGAATGGCTTCCGACATGTGGCCCTTGTGGGCCACCACGGGCACCAGCCCGGTTGGTTCGCCGATCACCGCGTAGTCGGGTTTGAGTTCGGCTGCGGCGGCGATAGCGCGGGCCCCGGCCATGGTGGTCTCTTCATCGGCGGTGGCAAGAATGCGCAGCGGTTTGCTCAGGGTCTTGAGGTCGACCTCCTTGAGCGCTTCCACGATAAAGGCGAAGAAGCCCTTCATGTCGATGGTGCCGAGCCCGTACAGGCGGTTGCCCTCTTCGGTCACCTTGAAGGGGTCTTTGGTCCAGGCTCCTTCATCGAAGGGAACCGTATCCGTGTGACCTGCGAGCAGCAGCCCCCCTTCTCCCTGACCATAGGTTGCCACCAGGTTGAACTTGCCCGGCAGATCCGGCAGGGCCGTCACCTCGCACTGGAATCCAAGCTGGCCGAACCAGTCGGCCAGCAGCCGGACTACCGCCTCATTGCTCTGATCCCAGCGAGTATCCGTGCTGCTGATAGAGGGAATCGCAATAATATTCTTATAAAGTGAAAAAAAATCCAGTTTGGCCATCAGCTCCTCCTTGCGTCCCCGGAGTGTTTCTGTTAGAAAATACAAATGCAAAGTGAGTGCATGAATATTCTATTCGAGTGCTCATCGACAAGGCCTCTAGTTGTAAGGGAAAGTTAATGTTCTGTCACCTGATCTGTAACCGACGACGCATATCCGCCTGAATTGCCCCTCCGCACTCGTTGCATTAAAGGGGCGATAGCCGACCCCTTGCACCGCAGCACCATGCTGTGAATTTCGAACCCAGACTTGGAATACTCAAACATGCTTAAGACCGTTATCGTCGGTGCCAGTGGCTACGCGGGGGCCGAACTGGCCGCTCTGGTCCAGAACCATCCACAACTCGAGCTGTTCGGCCTCTATGTTTCCGCCGGCAGCCAGGACGCCCACAAACGTTTCTCTTCCCTGCATCCCCAGTGGGTGGGCAAGCTGGATCAGCCGCTGCTGCCTCTGGACGAAGACGGCATGACCCGGATCCTGACCCAGGCCGATCTGGTGGTGCTGGCTACTGCTCACGAGGTGAGTGCGGAACTCGCGCCCAAGTTCCTGGCCAAGGGGTTGCCGGTGTTCGATCTCTCCGGTGCCTTCCGGGTCAACGATCAGCAGTTCTACGCCTCCTTCTACGGCTTCACCCACGAGAATGAGCAGTGGCTGGAGCAGGCCGCCTACGGTCTGGCCGAGTGGAATGCCGATGCCGTCAAGGCCGCCCAGCTGATTGCCGTGCCGGGATGCTACCCGACCGCCTCCCTGTGCGCCCTCAAGCCGCTGCAACAGGCCGGGCTGATTGCCCAGGGGTGGCAGCCCATCATCAATGCGGTTTCCGGCGTCTCCGGGGCCGGTCGCAAGGCCGCCATCAACACCAGTTTCTGCGAAGTGAGCCTCAATCCCTACGGCACCTTCAATCACAGGCACCAGCCGGAGATCAGCCACCACCTCGGCAAGGAGGTGCTGTTCCAGCCCCACCTCGGCAATTATGTGCGGGGCATCCTGGCCACCATCTATGTGCAACTGGCAGAAGGGGTGACGCCGACCCAGGTGGATCAGGCCTACCTCAAGGCCTACGAAGGCAAGCCCCTGGTACGCCTCACCGGCCAGATGCCCTCCATCCGCGGCGTGGCGAGCACGCCCTACTGCGACATCGCCTGGCAGCAGCAGGGCAACATGCTGGTGGTGGTTTCTGCCATCGACAACCTGCTCAAGGGGGCCGCCTCGCAAGCCATGCAGTGCATAAATATCAAGTTTGGTTTTGAACCGGCCACCGGCCTGATTTAACGCTTTAAGAAAGGATCGAGAAGATGGACAAGCAGACGCTGGTAATCAAGTTGGGTGGTGCCCTGATCGAGAACGACGAGGCCCTGACCGCCCTGTTCGCCACCCTGAAGACCTTCCTGGATGATCAGCACCGTCCTCTGGTGCTGGTGCACGGTGGTGGCTGCCTGGTGGACGACCTGCTCAAGGGGCTGGGCATGACCTCCACCAAGAAGAACGGCCTGCGGGTGACCCCGTTCGAGCAGATCCCCGTGATTGCCGGTGCCCTGGCCGGGACCGCCAACAAGATGATGATGGCCAAGGCCATCTCCACCGGCATTCCTGCTGTGGGTCTGTGCCTCGCCGACGGCGGTCTGTGCCAGGTGACCCAGCTCGATCCGGATCTCGGTGCGGTCGGTGACTGCAAACCGGGCAACCCGGCGCTGGTGGCCGGCATCCTGGGACAGGGCTTCCTGCCGGTGGTGAGCTCCATCGGCATCACCGCCGACGGACAGATGATGAACGTCAATGCGGATCAGGCGGCCACCGCCATCGCCGAAGCGCTGGGTGCCGATCTGGTAATGCTGTCGGATGTGAGCGGCATTCTGGATGGCAAGGGCAAGCTGGTGCCGCAACTGGACAAGCAGAGCGCGCTGGACCTGATGGAGAAGGGAGTTATCACGGACGGCATGGCCGTCAAGGTGAAAGCCGCCCTGCACGCCGCAGAGACCCTGGGCAAGCCGGTCTGTGTCGCCAGCTGGCGCTACCCGGATCAGCTGCTCAAGCTGCTGGCTGGCGGCGCTGTTGGCACCCAGGTCACCCTCTGATCTCCACCGGGAAAAGGACAATCCGATGCAACATCTTCTGAAAGACAGTGATTTAAGCAAGGCCCAGATCGAGGCGCTGCTGGCGCTTGGCAAGGCGGTCAAGGCCGATCCGAAGAAATACAGCCAGGCCCTGGCGGGCAAGAGCGTGGTCACCCTGTTCGAGAAGCCCTCCCTGCGCACCCGGGTCACCTTCGACATCGGCATCGCCAAACTGGGTGGTCACAGCGTCTATCTGGATCAGCAGAACGGGGCGCTCGGCAAGCGGGAGTCGGTGAAGGATTTCGCCAGCAACCTGTCCCGCTGGTGTGACGCCATCGTCGCCCGGGTGTTCGATCACCAGACTCTGGTCGAGCTGGCCGAGTTCGGCTCGGTGCCTGTGGTCAACAGCCTGTGCAACCTCTACCACCCCTGCCAGGGGCTGGCGGATTTCATGACCATCAGCGAGCACTACAGCGATCTGTCCAAGGTGAAGCTGGCCTATCTCGGCGATGGCAACAACGTGAGCCACTCCCTGCTGCTGCTGGGGGCGACCCTCGGCACCGACGTGACCCTGGTCTGCCCTAAAGGTCATGGCCCGGATACCCAGATCTTCCTGCAGGCCCAGGCGCTGGCAGCTCAATCTGGCGCGACCATACATATCAGCGATGATGTCGCGGATATCGAAGGCTTTGACGTGGTTTATACCGATACCTGGGTTTCCATGGGTGACAACACACCAATGGAGCAGGTAAAAGATATCTTCATGCCTTATCAGATCAACCAGGCCCTGCTCGATCGGACCGGCATCCAGCACGTGCTGCACTGCCAGCCGGCCCACCGGGAGCTGGAGATCACCTCGGAGGTCATGGACGGCCCAGCCTCCCTCATCATGGATGAGGCAGAAAACCGGATGCATATCCAGAACGCCGTGCTGCTGACCCTGTTCGGACAGGGCCAGAAGTAATCCGGCAACCGACCCGGAATCACCCCTTTTTATCGAATCATCACGGAGAGAAGTAAATGAGCGGAATCAACAAGATCGTACTGGCTTACTCGGGCGGACTGGATACCTCGGCCATCATTCCCTGGCTGAAGGAGCACTATGACGCTGAAATCATCGCCTTCGTTGCCGACGTGGGCCAGGAGCGTGACGATCTGGAAGGGATCGAGCAGAAGGCCATCGCCTCCGGCGCGGTCAAGTGCATCGTCAAGGATCTGCGGGAAGAGTTCGTCAAAGAGTATGTCTACCCGACCCTGAAGACCGGTGCAGTCTATGAAGGTACCTACCTGCTGGGCACCTCCATGGCCCGTCCGGTGATCGCCAAGGCGATGGTCGAGGCTGCCCTGGCGGAAGGGGCTGATGCCATCTCCCACGGTTGCACCGGCAAGGGCAACGACCAGGTGCGGTTCGAAGGGGCGGTAGCTGCCCTGGCTCCCCAACTGAAAGTGATTGCCCCGTGGCGGTTGTGGGACATGCGTTCCCGGGAAGATCTGCTGGCCTATCTGGAAGCCCGCAACATCCCCTGCAAGGCGACCCTGAAGAAGATCTACAGCCGCGACGCCAACGCCTGGCACATCTCCACCGAGGGTGGCGAGCTGGAGAGCACCTGGAACGAGCCGTCCGAAGCCGTCTGGCAGTGGACCGTCTCTGCAGAGGATGCCCCGAACGAGCCGGAATACGTCAAGCTGACCGTGGCCAAGGGCGAAGTGGTCGCCGTTGACGACCAGCCGCTCAGCCCGCACCAGATCCTGACCACCCTGAACGAGCGTGCCGGCAAGCACGGTGTGGGCCGGATCGACATCACCGAGAACCGGATGGTGGGCATGAAGTCCCGTGGCTGCTACGAGACCCCGGGTGGTACCGTAATGGTTGCCGCACTGCGCGCCGTGGAAGAGCTGGTACTGGACAGACCGACCCGCGCCTGGCGGGAAAAGCTGGGTGCCGAGTTCTCCCACCTGGTGTATGACGGTCGCTGGTTCACCCCGCTGTGCAAGGCCATTGTCGCCTCCGCCAACGCCATCGCCGAGGAGCTCGACGGTGAAGTGGTGCTGAAGATGTACAAGGGTCAGGTCACCGCGGTGCAGAAGAAGTCGCCGAACAGCCTCTACTCCGAAGACTTCGCCACCTTCGGTGCCGACGAAGTGTACGACCAGAGCCATGCCGAAGGCTTCATCCGTCTCTACACCCTGGCGAGCCGGATCCGCGCCATGAAAGAGCAGCATCAAGCCATCGGTGGCGACCATACCCACGGCTAAGCAAGCGCTATCACCCGTTGATACGAGGGGGCATGGCCCCCTCTTTTACAGGCAGAGAGGCCCTTTGCCATCCTCATCGGGTGTGACAAGAGCGGCTGCGCCCTGGTCGCTTCTGTGAGATAACAGGCTCGCAGAAAAACAGGGCAAGATTTCAAGTTCGACGGCGCAAGGCGCCGTCGACAACGCATTCAAGGAGAGCAGTATGGCACTTTGGGGTGGACGCTTCAGTCAGGGAGCCGATAGCCGGTTCAAGCAGTTCAACGATTCGCTGCGGTTCGACTACCGTCTGGCGGAGCAGGATATTCAAGGCTCCATGGCCTGGGCCAAAGCGCTGGTCAAGGTGGGGGTGTTGACCGAGGGTGAGCAGGCTCAGTTGCAGCAGGCGATGGAGGTACTGCTCGCCTCCGTGCAGCAGGATCCCCAGCAGATCCTCAGCTCGGACGCCGAAGACATCCACTCCTGGGTCGAGAGCCAGCTCATCGACGCCGTCGGCGCCCTTGGCAAGAAGCTGCACACCGGTCGCTCGCGCAACGATCAGGTCGCCACCGACCTCAAGCTCTGGTGCAAGGCACAGGGTGAACTGCTGCTCGCCTCCATCACCGCCCTGCAGCAGGGGTTGGTGGCCTCCGCCCGTGCCAACCAGGCCGCGGTGCTGCCCGGTTACACCCACCTGCAGCGTGCCCAACCGGTCACTTACGCCCACTGGGCCCTGGCCTATGTGGAGATGCTGGAGCGGGACCATTCCCGTCTGCAGGATGCCCTCAAGCGCCTCGACACCAGCCCCCTCGGCTGCGGCGCCCTGGCAGGCACCGCCTATGCCATCGACCGCGAAGCCTTGGCGCTCGACATGGGCTTTAGCGGCGCGACCCGCAACAGCCTGGACTCGGTCTCCGATCGGGATCACGTGGTGGAGCTGATGCACGTGGCGTCCCTCTCCATGGCTCACCTGTCGCGCTTCGCTGAAGATCTCATCTTCTACAACACCGGCGAGGCGGGCTTTGTGGAGCTCTCCGACGCGGTGACCTCAGGTTCCTCCCTGATGCCCCAGAAGAAAAACCCGGACGCGCTGGAGCTCATTCGCGGCAAGACCGGCCGGGTGGTCGGCGCCCAGATGGGCATGTTGATGAGCCTCAAGGCGCTGCCCCTGGCCTACAACAAGGACATGCAGGAAGACAAGGAGGGGCTGTTCGATGCCCTGGATACCTGGCACGACTGCCTCGACATGGCGGCCCTGGTGCTGATCGATCTGAAAGTGAACGGCGAGCGCACCAAGACCGCCGCCCAGGGCGGCTATGCCAACGCCACCGAGCTCGCCGACTACCTGGTGGCCAAGGGCATTCCGTTCCGCGAGGCGCACCACATCGTCGGCGAGACCGTGGTCTATGCGATCGGCGTGAAGAAACCCCTGGAAGAGCTCTCCCTCCCCGAGTTCCAGCGCTTCAGCCCCGTGGTGGGGGAGGATGTCTACCCGAACCTGGAGCTGGAAGCGACCCTGGCCAAGCGGGTCGCCAAGGGCGGCGTCGCCCGCGAGCAGATCGAGTCTGCCCTCACCGCCGCCGAGGCCTGGCTGGCCAAACGCGCGGGTTAAACTGCGGTGACCGTCATCCAAAATAGAAAGCAAAACGGCAACCCTAGGTTGCCGTTTCTTATTGTTCAACAGTTCACGTTTCAGGGAGGGTGATCGAGATAGTTTGATTGCGTTCCCTTTTATGATAGAGCTCTCTTATTTATATTAAATCATAAGTTATCATGACTATTTTGGGGGCATTTATCCAAAACAGATTTTTATCCATCCAACTGTCCAACGCCAAGAGATATTAGTTATGGAATATAAATTAGATATCAAAGAGAATGCACTGGATAGTTTCAATGAGGCATTAGCTAAGGAAGGTGCGAATAAGTCACCAAACATAAAAATGCGCCTTTGTAAGTATTTGAATTTAATAAACTAATTTTTTTCAGTTTCGTTGTGGAGGGTGCTTATTCGCACCCTCCCTAGAGGGTGTGAGTTCTCTTGTTTTAACCCTCGAATGGTTATCTCCAGATCCTCTGATAGAATGGGATGTTTCAGTTCGAGAATCTTTCACGGATACACAGTTGATCGCGAATTCAACTTCGAAGTGCGACACTCGCCTATGCCGCCTGACGGTACTCTTCGAATACCTTGACAGGCTGCCTGAATCCGAGACATTTCCGAGGTCGTAGGTTGAGCCACTGCTCCGCTCTCCT
>NZ_PQLN01000057.1:0-32435 GCF_002919855.1 Aeromonas sp. ASNIH8
AATGTCCGCGAGGCCGCCGCACGCCTCAAGGTAGGAAAAACCGCTCTCTACGCTGCCTTGCAGGCGGCCAGTTCTGGCAGTGCAGCCGACTCCTGATATTTCGTGCAGTCGCCTTCTGAAAACGACAGCGCGGCACGGGAATCAAGGCATTGCGATTCTCGAAAATAGTTCTTGAAATTCTATTCTTGATTGCATATCATCTCAACGAGTTTCGATAAGAAAGGATGCGCATGCGACCGTCTGTTGTGCTTGACATGAAGCGAAGCGCAGTGCGTGAAGCGGTAGGCCGCTTTCGCGCCGCGAACCCGCGCGTCTTCGGCTCGGTGCTGCATGGCACCGACCGGGATGGCAGCGACCTCGACCTGTTGGTCGATGCGCTGCCCGGTGCCACGTTGTTGGACTTGGGCGATTTGGAAGAAGAACTGAAATCGCTGCTCGGCGTTGACGTCGATCTGCTGACTCCCGGCGACCTGCCGCCGAAGTTCCGGGCCAAGGTGCTCGCGGAGGCGCAACCGATATGAGCGAGAACCGCCTGCCCGATTACCTCGACCACATTCAGCAGGCCGCAACCGATGCGCGCAGCTTCGTGGAAGGGATGGCCAAGGACGACTTCTTGGCCGACAAGCGCACCCAGCAGGCCGTCATCATGAGCCTGATCGTCATCGGCGAGGCGGCCACAAAGGTGATGGATGGCTACGTCGAGTTCACCCAGGCGCATGCCGACGTGCCGTGGCGCAGCATGCGCAATATGCGTAATCGCATGGCTCACGGCTATTTCGACATCAACCTCGATGTGGTGTGGGAGACGGTACAGGAATGGCTGCCGGCGTTGCTCCAGCAATTGCCCGCCGTGCGTCAGGATGCCGACGATGAAGACCGTAACGACAAAGGCATGGAGCCATGACCAATCAAGCCGCCGATGTTCGGCCCCTCTGGCGTGTTCGATCCCGCGACCTATGAGCCGCGCTCGGGCAAGACCTTCTGGATGGCCGCAACGGACGTGAGTTCGCTGGTGGGCAAGGAGGCAGCAGCCGACACGCTCATCGGCAACTGCACGACCGCACGACCAGCCTCCCGTTCAAATTCGAGTTAGAACTCATATCCAGCCTGTCTGGGGGCACTGTGAAAGAGGGATCTCCGATGACTGTTGAATCGAGAATATTTTCTGTAGCCGAGTATGTTCAGCCGTCCGAAGGCGAGCCTATTCGTTCCGTTGTGCTTGAAACCCGAGACTCAATTATCGTGGTTTGGCATGTCCATCCCGGGCAGGAAATTGCGGCTCACATTCATCCTCACGGCCAAGACACGTGGACTGTTTTGTCGGGAATGGCTGATTACTTTCAGGGCAATGGGATTGTTCGTGCCCTCAGGGAAGGTGAGATAGCCGTGGCAAGACCGGGCCAAGTGCACGGGGCGCGAAATACAGGTACCGAGCCATTTGTGTTCGTCTCGGTTGTGGCATCAGCCAATGCCGGTTTCGTATTGGCTGAGCGATAGAGCCCAATCTCTGGAGTTGGTCCAATGAGCGGTCGGGGAGATAGGTAACAGACATGCAGCGGACACGGCTGCTAAACCAGGTCGCAAACCTCCTTGCGTCGCAGCGTGCCGCAAGCGACGCGATCAATCGAATGGGGTCGGCATGAGACTGAACACCATCCAGTTCCCGACCGCGTAGCCGCCTGTCCTGCCGATCAGGTCTTGACCATCGACGCCTGGGATCAGTCCTGAATGTTCTTGGAGACCACTACGTTATGAGCCGCAGCCGCCGCAAAACACCCATCGTCGGGCACACGACCTGCGGCAGCGAGCGCGAGGACAAGAAGCTCTGGCATCAGCGCTGGCGCACCCGTGAGCGCACGGCGCTGACCAGCGCGTCGCCCGAAGCCCTGAGCGCCCATCTGCCCCTGCTGGAAAACCAGGCCAGCAGCGTCTGGTCGATGGGCAAGGATGGCCGCTCCTACTGGCCCGTCAAGCGCCAGGCCGCCACGGCGGATCGCATCGCCAATCACAAGGGACGCAACCCGCAAGAACGCGCCTCCCTGAAAAAGCGCCTGCTGCGCAAGTGGATGAGCAAATGAAGCTCTCCTTCCATCAGCACATTGCGCTGTTCTGGATGATCGGTGCTCCGGGCGTCTTCGCGCCCGTGATCGAGAACGCCAAGCGGCCCGATGCCGGCGCCGTCATGGCGTGGGGTGTCGCGATCGTGGCGGTGATGATCCTCTTCACCCCTTTGCTGCTGCGCTGTCCACCATTCCGGCGCTGGTATGGCCGGACGGATGCGCTGTCGGAGCGGCAGCGCCAGGCGCTTGCCGAGCGCGGCCTGCGCCGCTACTACCAGACCGCTTTCGATGACGGCTACGTGCCCCGCGTGATGCCCTACGTGTGGCGCATCATCTGGACGGTCGGCGGGTTGATGGTTGTGACCGCCGTACTGCCTACCAACACCGGACGGCCAGCCTTCGATGCCTTGGTGGTCTTCTCGACCTGGTATCCGATAGGCGTGATGCTGCTGGTTTTCGCGTCGAGGCCCCTTGGCCGGTTGATTCGCCAAAGAGCACAGGAGCGGCGGAAATGAGCACGTCAACCATCGAGGCGCTGGCCAGCGCCTGGGCAAGGATTGCCGAGGAAGCGGAATTCCCCGCTGACTACGAGGGGACTGCCACACCACAAGCGCATCGGGCTAGCGAAGCTATTCAGGAGCAGATTCGGGAGCGCATCGTCGCCACCAACGACATGCGGCTGTTCAGCCTGCTGCACCTGCTGGGTCAGGCGTCGCTGCGCATGGAGCAAGCGCTGTGGCCGGAGGATTACGAGCGGATGACGCGCGAGGTTGAGGAAGCCCTGCGGCAAGCCACCGACGCCAACGCCAGATCGTACACCCACGAAGAAGTGATGCAGGCGATGCAGGAACGCATCGACCGGGCGCGAGACAAGCCATGTTGATTGGCTATGCGCGCGTCTCGACGCAGGATCAGAACCTGGAGCTGCAACGCGAAGCCTTGAGCAAGGCCGGATGTAAAAAGGTCTTCGAGGACAAGGTGAGTGGCACGCGGGCAGACCGGCCTGGCTTGGCCAAGACGCTCGAAATGCTGCGCGAAGGCGATACTTTGGTCGTCTGGAAGCTCGACCGGCTGGGCCGGTCGGTCAAGCAACTGGTCGATCTGGTCGGCGATCTGCACAAGCACGGTGTCCAGTTCAGGAGCCTCACCGACTCCATCGACACCGGCACACCATCCGGGCGGTTCTTCTTCCACGTCATGGCGAGCCTTGCCGAAATGGAGCGCGAGCTGACCGTCGAGCGCACCCGCGCCGGGCTGGAAGTCGCCAAGCAGCTCGGCCGCAAAGGCGGCCGCAAGCCGAAGATGACCGACAGCAAGATCGAGTCGGCCAAGAAGCTGCTGGCCAGCGGGGTGCCGCCCAAGGACGTGGCCAAGAACCTCGGCGTGTCCATTCCGACGCTGTACCGCTGGGTGCCAGCCTCCACGCACGCTTAGCGTGCTTTATTTTCCGTTTTCTGAGACGACCCCCTGTACTCGAAGATCGGCCAGGCTCTGCTGGAGGCAAAGGAAAACGGCAGCGATCCGTACGCCGCCATCGAGGCGGTGATTCCCTGGGACGAATTCACCGAGAGCGTCAGCGAGGCCGAGCTGCTGGCCCGGCCGGAGGGCTTCGACCACCTACACCTGGTCGGCGAGAACTTCGCCACCCTGCGCCGTTACACGCCGGCCCTGCTGGAGGTGCTGGAACTGCGCGCTGCACCGGCCGCGCAAGGCGTGCTGGCGGCCGTGCAGACCCTGCGCGAGATGAACGCCGACAACCTGCGCAAGGTGCCGGCGGATGCCCCTACCGCCTTCATCAAGCCGCGCTGGAAGCCGCTGGTGATCACCCCGGAAGGCCACGACCGACGCTTCTACGAAATCTGCGCGCTGTCCGAGCTGAAGAACGCCCTGCGCTCCGGTGACATCTGGGTCAAGGGTTCACGGCAGTTCCGCGACTTCGACGACTACCTGCTGCCGGCAGAGAAGTTCGCCGCGCTCAAGCGGGAACAGGCCCTGCCCCTGGCGATCAACCCGAACAGCGACCAGTACCTGGAAGAGCGCTTACAGCTGCTGGACGAGCAGTTGGCCACCGTAACCCGGCTGGCCAAGGACAACGAGCTGCCCGATGCCATCCTCACCGAGTCCGGGCTGAAGATCACCCCGCTGGATTCTGCGGTGCCCAATACCGCGCAGGCGCTGATCGACCAGACCAGTCAGCTGTTGCCGCGCATCAAGATCACCGAACTGCTGATGGATGTGGACGACTGGACGGGTTTCAGCCGCCACTTCACCCACCTGAAGGACGGTGCCGAGGCCAAAGACAGGACATTGCTGCTGTCAGCAATCCTGGGCGATGCGATTAACCTCGGGCTGACCAAGATGGCCGAGTCGAGCCCCGGCCTGACCTACGCCAAGCTGTCCTGGCTGCAAGCCTGGCACATCCGCGACGAAACCTATTCGGCGGCCCTGGCCGAGCTGGTCAACCACCAGTACCGCCATGCCTTCGCCGCCCACTGGGGCGACGGCACCACCTCATCCTCCGATGGCCAGCGCTTCCGGGCGGGCGGCCGGGGCGAAAGCACCGGGCACGTCAACCCGAAGTACGGCAGCGAGCCGGGGCGACTGTTCTACACCCATATCTCCGACCAGTACGCACCGTTCAGCACCCGCGTGGTGAATGTCGGCGTGCGTGACTCCACCTATGTGCTCGACGGCCTGCTGTACCACGAGTCCGACTTGCGGATCGAGGAGCACTACACCGACACGGCCGGTTTCACCGATCACGTCTTCGCCCTGATGCACCTGCTGGGCTTCCGCTTCGCACCGCGCATCCGCGACCTCGGCGAAACCAAGCTGTATGTGCCGAATAGCGTCCAGGACTACCCGACATTGCGCCCAATGGTTGGTGGCACCCTGAACATCAAGCACGTCCGCGCCCATTGGGACGACATCCTGCGCCTCGCCAGCTCGATCAAGCAGGGCACCGTCACTGCCTCGCTGATGCTGCGAAAGCTCGGCAGCTATCCACGCCAGAATGGCCTTGCCGTGGCCCTGCGCGAGCTGGGCCGGATCGAACGCACCCTGTTCATCCTCGACTGGCTGCAAAGCGTCGAACTGCGCCGCCGCGTGCATGCTGGACTGAACAAGGGTGAAGCGCGCAACTCCCTGGCCAGGGCGGTGTTCTTTAACCGCCTCGGCGAGATCAGGGATCGGAGCTTCGAGCAGCAGCGCTACCGGGCCAGCGGCCTGAACCTGGTGACGGCCGCCATTGTGTTGTGGAACACGGTGTACCTGGAGCGCGCCACTCAGGGGTTGGTCGAGGTCGGCAAGCCGGTGAACGGTGAGTTGCTGCAATACCTGTCGCCGCTGGGCTGGGAACACATCAACCTGACCGGCGATTACGTCTGGCGGCAGAGCCGCAGGCTGGAGGACGGGAAGTTCAGGCCGCTACGGTTGCCCGGAAAACCTTAGCGTACGATTTTTTCCGAATTCTGCGGGCTCCCCTATGACCGCCGCTCTGGGCAGTGCCAGCCGGTGAGCATATGAGAGGTACCACCACGGCTGATAGCTGGAAAATCTCAAACAACGCAAAATTATGATAATTACGATAATTCACAATAACAGTAATTTACCGTAATTATGGTTGTGCTATCATTCAGGAAAAATCGACGTCCTTATTTTGGAGAAATACCATGGCAAGAAAGCTGGTGGAATACGCCGATGTCGCGAAGGCAGCGCAAGCGCTGAAAGATGCAGGCAAGAAACCCACTATCGTAGGTGTCCGTGAGTTCCTCGATTCAAAAGGCAGCTACACCACCATATCCACCTACCTCAAACGCTGGGCAGAGGAAAACACCCTGGAGCAATCCCCTCCCGAGGTTGAGCTGCCCCAGGCCATCATCGATGACGGCAACGTCTTCCTGAAAAGGCTCTACCTGGCTGCTCAGACCGCGGCCACCGAGCGCCTCCAGCACGAAAGAGAGCTCATGAACAGGAAAGAGCTGGAGTTGAAGGATGAGCTTGAGCAAGCCATTGAGATGACAAATAACGACGCCGAACGAGCAGACCTGCTCGAAGAACAGCTTGAGAACCTCAACCGCCAGTATGCCGAGACTAACGCTACTCTCACCCAGTCCGATAAAGCTCTGTCTCTCAAGACAGCTGAGTTGGAACACGCTCTGGCTGACTGCGCAAAACTCCAAGGTCGAGTGGCAGAACTGGAGACCAAGCTGGGTGAAAAATCAGAGTCCCTCATCCGTTACCAGAACCAGCTGGAACAGGCCGAGAGTGAAAAGCGCTCCTTGAACCAAAAATTGGCAGATACAGAGGGTGAGTTGGATTCCCAGAAAGGCAAAAATATTGAGCAGGCCGAGAAGCTTCGGGCAGCTCACGAACAAAATGCAAGCCTCAAGGAGCAGTTAGCAACATCTCATTCCCAGCTTGCTGATCTCCAGCGCGAACTTGCCGCCGCCAAAGCCCAAGGGAACGCCTCTGAAAGTGAGCGGAGCAAGTTGGAGGTGAAACTCTCAGATGCTCAGAAGGAAATCCGTACCCTGGATCAAAAATCTGGCGTCATGACAGGCCAGTTGAAGGAACGTGACAACCATTCCAAGCAGCTTGAAGCAACAATTTCCAGGCTTGAAGAGAAGCTTGCTGAGGCAAACAAGCCCCTTCACCGTGAGGAGGGCGAGCAAAAAAAGGGTGATTGATGAAGCGAAAGCCAAAATATTCGGAATCATGGCGGGAAAGAGCCGCCAACCTCCAAATCAAGATCGAAGCGGCCATCTTGCTGGCTGCCGCTTATCCGGGCGATGAGTCCTGGCTTTATCGGACGCATAACTGGGTGTGTGAGGTTGCTGAGGGCCATGCTCCGGAGTGGTGGAGTGATCTGGACTGCGAGGCTGTACTACCCCGAGAGGAAAAACGGGTTCATCTCTTTACGGAGACACAAATGATGCGTGGCCGCAGCCACAAACTCGTGGCATTGAGCGTAACGCCATGAAGCCGTTGCCTCCAGATACACCTGAACAAGCCTTGATCACCCAATACAAGGGCAGCCTCCTTGTCGTCAGAGCTTATGCCGGAACAGGAAAAACAACGACTCTCGTCAAATATGCTCACAATAACCTGAATTCCCGCATCCTCTACATCGCCTACAACCGAGGGATCCGTGATGAGGCACGGGAAAAGTTTCCAGCCAACGTGGATTGTAAAACGTCCCACCAGTTAGCCTACGCCACCATTGGCCGCAGCTATCAGCACAAGCTCACCGGTAACCTACGGCTGACAGACATCGCTCAGGCAGTGGACACCAAGAACTGGACGATCGCAAAAGACATTTTAGATACCCTGAACGCATTCATGTCCAGCGCTGACTTCCGCATCCTCTACACCCACTTCGCTAGGGCCGATACCGGCAAGGTTCTTACGACGAAGCAGACCCAATATATTTCCCAGGTTGTCGAGGGGGCCGAGTTCGTCTGGAGCAAAATGACCACCCCAGAAGATCCATTCCCTACTGTGCATGACTGCTACCTCAAGCAATACCAGCTGGGAATGCCAAATTTGTCTCGCCGGTACACTACCATCCTGTTTGACGAGGCTCAGGATTCTAATCCTGTGACCAGCAGCATCGTGCTTCAACAACACTGTAAAGTCATTTTAGTGGGTGACCGCCACCAGCAGATCTATCGGTTTAGAGGAGCCAATAACGCCTTGGACAGCAAAGATCTTGCCGGGGCAGACCAGCTCTACCTGACACATAGTTGGCGCTTTGGCCGCAACGTAGCCATCGTCGCAAATGCTCTACTGGAGTTAAAAGGGGAGACACTACCGGTTGTCGGTAGAGGAGCGAGTGATCAAGTCGTTATGTTCCTCCCACAGGACGTCGGTCACCGGACCGTTATCCATCGCACTGTGATGGGAGTGATAGAGACGGCCCTTGCCGCCACGGCCAAGGGAAAGAAGGTCTACTGGGTTGGAGGGATCGACGCATACCAGATCAACGAGCTCCAGGACATTTATTGGTACGCCATGGCAGCTCCAGACAGGGTTAGGAACAAAAAACTCTTGGACGATTTCCAAGATTACGGCGAATACCAGGAGGTGGCTAAAGCCACCAAAGACCCTGAGATGTCACGGGCCATCAAAATCATCGGCTCCTACGACAGTCTTCCCGATCTTCTTACCCTCCTCCGCCTTAACACGGTGAAGGAGGAGTTCGGTGCTGATATTACCGTTTCAACTGCTCACCGATGCAAAGGGCTGGAGTGGGACAATGTGCAACTGTACGACGACTTCCCTGATGTGTTGGACCCTGAGCTCGACATTACAACTCGGGATGATGAGATCAACCTACTCTACGTCGCCTCAACCCGTGCAATGCGGGTACTGGCTCTGAACAGTGCTGTTGAAATGGTCATTCGCTACATCACACATAAACGGCTGGTTGAAAAGCAAATGAAGCTTGCCGCAGAAGCCACCGAGGACGGCGCAACTCAGTAGCCAGAAAATTTCACATGTGAAATTTTTTTAAAACGCTCAATGCGCCCTTAATGGGCGCCAACACCTCTCTAGTTTCACACCTCGCCGCCCTACCATATAAAGCATGGGAAAATACGCGCGTGAGATTATGAAACAATCACCTTTAAGCATCCTGCTTGTCACTGCACTTACTCTGGGTACCTCACTCCCGGCTTGGTCATTGGAGAGCCAATCCAGATTTTATGATCGCAAGGAAGAGGGCTGGTTTTGGTACAAGGAAGATCCCCCAGAGCCAGAGAAAAAACCCAAAAAGCCTGAGCCTAAACCAGTGGCCTCCGCCAAACCTGTACAGGCCCCCCCACCAGCCCCAGCCGCAATCCCAGGGCCAGAAATGTTCTCGGCCAAATGGTTCCGTGAAAACCTGCCCAAGTACAAAGATCTGGCATGGGATAACCCGACCATTGAAAACGTCCGGACCTTTTTGTACCTCCAACGCTTTGCTATTGACCGATCTGAACAATTTTCGGATACCACTGAGCTGGCTGTTGTGGGGGATCCCTTCCTGGACGAAATCTCACGACGCCCCGCGGCCACATTCGCATCACAGCAAGTTGACCGAGATGCGGGCAATGCAAAGAACCAGCTTCTCAAAAGCGTCGCGAACCGGGTAGGCATCTTTTTCTTCTACAAGTCCGACGACGAATACAGCGACCTCCAGGCCCCGCTAGTCAAGATGCTTGAGCAGGGTGAGGGGTTCTCTATCGTGCCGGTCTCAATGGACGGTAGACCCCTCCCAAGTGGGCTGTTCCCGGCCTACAAAACCGATAAGGGCCATGCCAAGCGACTTGGCGTGATCACGTTCCCAGCTATCTATCTTGCCTCACCTGATGGGCAGTTCGCTCCTATCGGGCAAGGCCCCATGTCGCTCCCTGAGCTCAACCACCGAATACTGGTTGCAGCTAAGCGTAACGGTTGGGTATCCGACGACGAGTTCAACCAGACACGCCCGGTGCTTAACCTGGAGAACAATATTGCGGAGCGACTGGCCTCCCAGGAGCTCGGTTCCGATCTTCAAGAGCTTTCGCAGAGCAGTAGTGACAAAGACAACTTCATTCCACCCGATCAGTTGATGCAGTACATCCGGGGCAAATTACAGGAGTAATAAATGAACATAATGCAACACACAAGGAGGAGTACCCTCGCGCTTTGCATCGCGGTTGGCACCTTGATGATGACGGCTGATACTGCTGAGGCGCATGGGCTCCAGAGCGAGATGGATAAGCTCTTCGGCCAAATGAGCAACACCACGCCACCAGGCGTCTATGAAAGCCAGCGCCGCGGTGTACTGGCTGGTGGGCGCGTTACTGGCAAGGCGAAGATTTTTGATGAGAACATTGTCGCCTTTGCTCCGCCATCCTGGAAAGCCGGTTGTGGTGGTGTGGATCTCTTTGGGGGCTCACTGTCTTTCATTAATGCTGATCAAATCGTCCAATTGCTGCGCTCAGTCGCGGCTAACGCCAAGGGGTACGCATTTCAGCTGGCCTTGGATAACGTTTTTCCAGATGGCGCCAAATGGATTGAGAACTTCCAGAAGAAAGTGCAGGCGCTGAATGAACACTTGGGCAACTCGTGTCAACTTGCCCAAGGCATTGTGAACGACGCCACCAGCAGTTTCGACATGCAACACAAAACCGATGCCTCCCTCAAAGCGACCACAACAGGCCTGTTCGAAGACTTCTTCGCCTCAAATACGCAAAGTACGGGCAAAAGTCCGATGGAAGAGCTCAAGGCCAACAAGCCGACCGAGTACAAAAAGCTGATCGGGAATATTGTCTGGAAGCAACTCAAGAGCAATAACACCAGTTCATGGTTCTCCTACGGGGATAACACCTTACTTGAATCCATTATGTCTCTGACCGGTACAGTAATCATTGGGGACCTTATCAATGATCCCAACGCGACTGGAAATGGTGCAAAAACATCACCGCTGACCACCCTTCCTGGGAACAAAATTTCGCTGTCAGACCTGATCTCCGGTGGCTCAGTGAAAATTTATTCCTGTGGTAGCGACACCACAGACTGTTTAACTGCCGGTACCGCAGGTGGCGGCAATAAGACGATCGTGCTGAAAGGAATGCGCAACCAGATCACTGACATTCTGCTCGGCACAAGCTCCACACCGGGGGTCATTTATAAGTACGCAACAAACTCCGGCACTCTGACAGATCCAGAGAAAGCCTTCGTTTCAAACCTACCTGGTGGGATGGGGGCGATTGTCCGCAACCTGTCTGTGCTGTCTCAAGATGGTGCGAATCTCTTTGCAACCGAATCGTCAGGATCCATTGCTCTGGCAATGATGTACGGCTTCACCGAAGAGTTCTTCCGTGCAGCCAGGATCTCTTTGGCAAATAGCCAGTCCCCTTACAAAAAGGAAGCTCTCGATCTCCTCGACCAGTCGCAGCAACAGATACGAAGTGAATACAGCGTACTTGCTTCCCAATATGGCGACCTTTCAGACCAGATCTCGAAGTACAACAACCTTCTAGACAACATTCGCAAGCAGAAATACATGCTGGCTACCGTGTCCAACCCTCCGACAACGAACTAAGGAGCCAGTGAGATGGGTACGTTCACAATCTACTCTATCGGTGACTCGGCATTTCTTGAGCAAATCCTGATTGCAGTGTCCATGATTACCGGCACTGGCGATTTCGAAAAGATGGTCTCCATTGGCCTACTGCTCGGTGTCTTGATGATCATGATCCAGTCGGTCTTTCAAGGAGCTAAGCAGATAAATATCCAGCAGATATTGGTCGGCTGGCTTATTTATGCCTGCTTTTTTGGCCCGAACACAACAGTAACAATAGAGGACGCCTATACAGGGCAAGTTCGCGTCGTGGCGAATGTTCCTCTCGGTGTGGGCTTCACTGGAGGGGTTATTTCCAACGTCGGTTATACCATCACCAATCTCTTTGAGACTGGATATGGGGTGATCGTCCCTAACGTAACAGAAAGTCACTTTTCCGAGACGCTAAAGCTCCTCAATGACGTTCGTCGGCGGGCTTACGATTCTGGGGTATTCACGGCGTTAAATGCCTCCAACGGTGGTGGCTATGTCGATGTACGCCGTTCCTGGAACAACTACATCCGCGAATGCACCCTGACCAAAGTTGATTTGAACCTTATGTCACTGGACGAACTGATGAATCGTTCAACTGACGCAGCACTGAGGTTCAACTCCCAGCTTTATGGCACACGCCTCTATCTATCCACCTCAAATCCCGATGGGGCGGATTACACCTGCACCGAGGGATGGGTAGCCATCAGCAATGCCACAGCCAACCTGAATAGCCCCTTGGTAGTAGAAGCACTGAACAACTTACTTGGTCTAGATCCCGCATCCGGGGATAACTCCTTCACCAAAATTTCAGACTCACTCCAGGCTCTGGGAGCAACAACAACCTCCGCCTTTGATTACATCAAAGCCGCAGTGCTAGAGCCGCTCTACTATGAAGCGGCCTCAGGTCGTTACCAGGACCTACAGGACTTTAGCTCCGCTCTGATGATCAATCAGGCAGTTCAACAGCGGAACACTCAATGGGCGGCAGAGCAAACCATGTTCATGACCGTTGTTCGCCCAATGCTGACCTTCTTTGAGGGATTCATCTACGCCATCACACCGATCATCGCCTTTATCATCGTCATGGGTAGTTTCGGGGTACAGTTGGCCGGGAAGTATGTTCAGACCATACTTTGGATTCAGCTGTGGATGCCTGTGCTCTCCATTATTAACCTATTCGTGCACACTGCCGCGACAAACCAGATGGCGAGCCTAAGTGCTAATGGACTCAATTCCATGTATGCGCTGTCATCGAGCGGTGATGTGCTGCAACACTGGATCGCCACAGGCGGAATGCTTGCAGCGTCAACACCAATTATCTCGCTATTCATCGTTTCTGGTAGCACCTATGCGTTCACAAGCTTGGCATCGAAGATCGGCGGTGGTGACCATGTTGACGAGAAGCTGAATACGCCAGATGTCCTCAAGCAAGGACCCTTGATGCAAGCTCAACCGGGGTTCAATCAAAATCAATTCAGTGGAACCCTTGCCAGTGGGGCCGAAGGCATGATCAGCACCTTGTCCCTAGGTTCGAATATGGCTTCCGGGGTCAGCTCCTCTCAGGCAAATCAGAAACAAGCATCAGAGGCTTTCCAGAGCAACCTTACCCGCGGCTTCTCAGATGGGACGAGTCAGGCTCAAACCTACTCCCGGCTCTCTAATGTCGGACGCACCATCTCATCCCAGGGGACCGAACAGAGTTCACTTGTTGACCAGCAAGCGAAGAACTTCATGGAAAAATTCGGGGTGGACCAGTCCCATTCCGATGCGGTTAAAGGAGCTGTTGCAATGCAGGCGTCGGGATCCATTGACGCAGGTAAATTCGCACAGATGCTGATGCCGTTTGTCGGAAAGGCAGCAGGAGCAGCGGCCGGGAAAGGGGGCGACAGCCCTGTCGATGTGAAAGCGGGTGTAACTGGAAGCAGCACCTCCTCAGCGGATGACTCAACGACGTGGACATCTGGTGACGTTACTCAATTCGCAAAAGGCATCAACTACTCACAAACAGACAGCCAGGCACTTACAAACCAACTGGCGCAAGGTTTCAGTCGCTCAGGTGGAGAGAGCTTCTCCCATACCTGGGGCGATTCTCTGTCACAGAATTTATCGAAGTCAGCCTCGGAAGTGGTATCAGCCTCAAACTCCTTCAACACAATGAGCCAGCTTCAAAACCAAGTGGGCTCGATGACCAACACCGACTTCAAGACGCTTGGGGGCGCAGTCGCTCAGTCACCAGCAGCAATGGGCCAGCTCAATGAATATTTCCGTAATGCTGCACCTACCGCAGTCAAAGATGAAGCTGGTTCGCTAGAGCAGCGTTACCGGTCCTATGGCATGTCGCCTGAGGTAGCTCAGTCCGCAGCGAGAATGACGGCCATGACCAACCCCTCAAACTACGAGCCGGGTAAAGAGCTCGGCGGATTCCAGTCTGCACTACAGGCTATCAACACAGCTTCTGGGCGGGCTTCTGGTTATAGTGGTGATGCTTACGCAAACAGTGGTCTCAGCACCCCGAACGTTTCTGGCCTACCAAGCCAGGTGCAGGGGGCCGTAGGCGCAGGGCCGAACATTGGGCCTGACTTCCGTGGAAACACAGCTGCCACAGCAGGGATGAACCCAGAATCTGAGGTTGGCCAACTTCCAAACAACAGTCCTATTGTTCAGCAAGAACATCAGTCTCGTGCTGGCTCACTCGACAGCAAAGCGCAAGACACTGAGCGAAGACTATCAGCTCCAGAGGTTCAAAACGCTCGGGACAACCTGTTAAACGCACTCCCCCCTATGTCCTGGACGGCATCAGGCTGGGGATCAATGGATAACGGTAGTGATTGGATGAGCCGCGCAGGAAAATCACTGATCGCAGGAGGCGAGGCTGGCGGGGCTGCATTTACTCAAGTAACAGACCAGATGCGAACCATGACGCCAGAACAACGAGACGAGTTCATCGCGACCACACAGCGAGGCGATGATGCTCTGCAAGAACAGTATGGCTGGCAAGGTGAAGCCCTTGTTGGAGCGGCCAAACTGGGTCGAGGCATAATGGGAGCAACGGCCACCGGTTATGATGCAGCAAAGGAATGGATGACAGGTAATTCAGACCTTTCAGAAGCTGCTAAAGGGATGAATCTCGAACAACGCGGAGCCTTCTATGCCTCTGCTCTTACTGCGGCGACAGAAGCTGGAGTCGATACTACCCAACAATTTATGCAGCAGTACGGGAATGAGTATAAGGAAACTATGCAATCCATCGCACAAAGTCATTATGGTCTGAGCCAAAATCAGGCCGCAGTATTTGGGCAATCATTCAGCACCGATAAGGGGCAGATGGATCAAGCAGTCAATAATCTGAAAATGGAATATGCCGAACGAAATCCGGATGGCTCACCCATGATAGAAAATGGGGTGCCGGTTCTGTCACAGCAGAATGAAGAGTTTACAAACCAGATGGTAAACGTCTTGCAGAATGCTTCCAATGCAGGGGATCGCGCTGGCAGTTACCTAACACCGATTAGAGGATATAACATCACAGAACGAGGCTTAGATTCGAAGCATTAAATTAAAAGGGGCCATCGGCCCCTTTTTTTTACCCTCTAAGCGTCACGCAGTTCATTCACCCCAACGAGCTTTTTCAACTAGGTCAATAGAAAGAGGACCATTGACGCCATCAATCGTTTTCGACTTGGAGCCACGAAGATCCACGCCCTCTCTTCTCGCCTTTATGAGGGCACGAACAATGGCAACCAAAATCAACATGCCCAAGGCAAGTTGCCATTGGAAATAAGCCACTCCACCCAGTAGAACAAGTGAAGCCCATAAGCTTTTATTCACCAACACAAAGAAGTTGGCACTCCAGACCATGAGCGGGCCTAGCACGAAAACCAACCCCCAAGGTGTATCTGCCATCATCGGGATACCCAGCAGCACAGACGCCAGGAGCTGCGTATTCCGGTGAATTTGAACAGTGATTCCGGAATCTGTGAACACCATTTCCGGAAAGTATGCGGCCAGGGATTCTGCGAGCAGAAGCTGAGCTTTGAGGGGAGGCATCTTTTCGACTCACCGAACAAGCCAGCAGCCAAGCGCAGCGCGGCAGTTGTGGATCCAGGTCATTGGAGCATGACGGTTCATCTGACATCAGAGTTCGTGCTCTGAGGTGTCCGGAAATGGTGTACACGCAAGCCGGAATCAGCGTTCATTTTAAACCGGAATAGGTGTTCATTTTCGACCGGAATATGCAGGAGCAAAATGTTAACCACATTCCTCATCACGCTCTCCCTCTTGCTTCCATCTATCTCGATTTTACCACAGTCGCATAAAATGCAACCATGATACAGGCAGGTCCTCAACCACTGCCGCCAAAAATTTCACATGTGAAATTTTTTTGAGAAACGAGGCATTACCAATACTGACAACTCATTACATTCTTGAACACGTCAATAGGATCCGATATGCTACTTCACAGGCCATTGCTAACGCTTTGGCTCCCCTCTGACAATAGCAGAGCCCCGATCCATAACGCATCCCCTTTCCAGTTCATCCGTCTTTGGATGACCGTATTCATTTTTTACCCCATCAGCAAGTAACTTTGCCTCCCCCAAGATAACTTTGTCTTGGTAAAACATTATATCTTCCCCATCAAGCAAGAAACTCTGTTTCGCTGTAACAAACTTCGCTGTTTTCGCTCACGCGAGATCGCACTTTGTCCCCATAAAACATTAATGAAGAGTGAAAAAATCACACTCTCATAGCCTCAATGTTCTCAAATCCAATAACTAAGAAAAGCATCAGCAATACTTGGTTATTTGTCTATTTCAAATAGTTCACAATGTTGACAGTATCAATATTTGGACTTATAAATGTTGACGAAAAAATTGTCAGTTTATGTTTTCAGATTAGCTCAGAATCACGCAGCAGAAAAACTCAGTTTAGGCTTATAAAAAGATGCCATTAGGCGCATTGGGGTAACAATGGATAAATCAAGTATGAGCAGCAAGAGCTGCTCAGAGGTACCTCACGACCTCGAAAAAAAACGCGAGTGGATCAAGTACCAACTCAAGATAAAAGGGCTCTCCCTGGCAGAGATTGGACGTAAGCACAACATCTCTCGCCAAGTTGTTTCGACTGCCCTGTACCGCCCCAGCCCCCGATGGGAGCATGAAATCGCCTCTGCGCTAGACATGCTACCGTTCGAGTTATGGCCGGAGCGATATGACAATCTGGGTATCCCACTCAGGGAGGCGAGCTGATGCAACGGAAAGCGGCCTGCGCGATTTTTATGATCGCATCTGCAATATGGTCTTCATCCACACACGCCATCAACCTGGCTGGCACCTCTTTCGACAGAGCGGCCAAACGGTACAAGCTGGATCCTCTACTGGTCTACTCGATCGCGCTGGCTGAATCAGCATCTGGCCGTGGGGACGGAAAGGTGGGGCCGTGGCAGTGGACCCTAAGAGGCCCTCATGGTCCATTTTATGGGCAAAACCAGCAGGATACCCGAGCGAAATTTTTAGAATATCGCCGTCTTTACGGAAAAAAATTCGACGTTGGGATCATGCAGATCAATTTGCACTGGAACGGCCATCGGGTGACGTCCTACGAGGACCTCCTTGACCAGGAGCAGAACATCACGACTGGTGCAGAGGTGCTGTCAGAGGCTATCGAATCCTCCCCCGGAGATCTCGAACTGGGCATTGGCCGGTACCACAATTGGGACGACGAGCTAAGAGCCAGAAACTACGGTTCTCGCATACTGGCTATTTGGCGCAATCTCAGAGACCTGGAGTGACACATGGATCTGGACATTATTAGCACTCTGGATATGCGGTCCCTGACTATGGAAGATGAGACCGCCGACCCCAACGTCTACGAGTTTGATTACACACTCTGGAATCTGCTCAGTACGCTCTCGCAGTCGCATCCTGATATGGCAGCGAGCCAGTTCTCACTCAGCATGAGGACGATCGGTAAACTCGCATCGGCCACACCTGCGCAACTCAAGGAACTAGCGTCAGGCGTTTGCTTGTCATTCAAGCTCAAGACCTCGGAATGCAGCATCATCAAAATTCTCGGAGAGAGATACGACCCGGCCATTGCCATCAGGCGCTCACTGGACGAGTTCGATGCGGCGTATTGGCTCTTGGTAAATCGGATGGCATTACGGGATCTTGAGATCGCAAGAGAGATTTTTGGTATTTCGTATGAGCTGGCAAGTGCTGTTGCAAAGGCAACCGATAGCCAACTTAGGCAGATGGCTGCGACCACGGTAACACGAATAGGTCTGCGTTGTTCCGCATCCGTTATCGAAGAAATTCTTGAAGAAGGTCGGGAGGACATAACGCATCCCCTGCTGAAAAAAATTCAACAATCTCTGGGTCAAGGAGGATTTAGATGATCACTGGTGGTTCAGGCCTAGGGCAGTTAATTACAGCTCGACATATGGTGCTCGCTGGTTACATCAACTACGTCATCACATTAGAGACTGGGCTGACATACAAACAAATCCGCAAGCTACGGCAAGAACTGAAAGGAGAGGGTTTCACCGTAAACCAATCCAAATCGCGGGCAGTGAGAGGTGGGGCCACTCTGATACACAGCCATTCATCTAAAATCCAGGCGTCACTCCTGATGCAGTTGTACTCAAATATTGGTGGCTCCAGTGTTGTGCGATCCATTAATGTGGCGGCCTTGGGCAAGGCATTTCGGATGTATCATGCCATCCGCAAGGAAATCCCTGGGCTAAATGGCACTCGATGGGAAGCATTCGATATTAGCGATGCGTGGTGCCTGGCAAAAGAGCTACGAACTGGGGATGCAATGATGGAATTGTGCAAGCATTGCAATTGTACCTACTTCACGTCTTTCAACCAGAGAACATGTGTAGAGTGCCCCTACTGTAAGGAGCAATCGCCGCTGAAAGACAGCTTAGATAACGAAACTGATAAGGAGTGCGCATAAATCTACAGGCATGTCGGCCATCAAATAAATAAGCGCCCGGAGGCGCTTATTTATTTTAGCTCTTTACTGGCACTCTATATCGCTCTAGCTCCACGGCGCCAAGTCCTTTGAAAACATCTGGGCGACGGCCCTGTCCACTCCAAGGTACACCATCTTTAATATATTTGGCATTGTCAGACTCAGATTTACCAACAATAATCTCATTCAAATACTGAATATCAACACCGCGAGCATTCATATCAATTATTATTTTTTCGGCCTCTGCTCTTCGTATTTTATCAAGCTCATCTCGATTTTTCTGATCAGATTCCAGCTCTGAATAAACCGCTTCCAAACGCTCAATAATCTCCCTAAACTCATGCAGAGGAATTCCTCTCATTAATATTAGGACGCGATGTTTTCTTTTAAGCTCAGAAATAACAAGCTCACGTCTCTCCGATGCTGAAAGATTAATAAATTCATTTTTATGTCCTTCCTTGCTCAAGCCTTTGCTTTCATCTTTTATATTACTTTTATTCATACCGAACCTAATAATGAATCTTTCAGTGACTGCCTCTTTGAATTAATCCCATCATTCTCAAGCGTCACAGGTGGATGTACAGGTGGTAAAGCTGACGTAGACAACTCGGGAGTCGTCATTCTGACAGAAATTTGAAGAGAATACAGACCCAAGAGAGCAAGAGCGCGTAGCCTATCGCTACGCGCTTTATGGTGCATCTTAGAAAGCTCTGCATGAAGCTCCGGAAAAGCCTGATCCGAAATGTTCAGGTTTGAGATTTTTCCATCCCACTTATCTCCTGGCATAGTGACCTCCATCAGTTACAGAACAAAATATTAGCCGCAGAACCAGAATCCCTTGGCATTCGCAATGAGAGGGTCACCGGTCATAACAATCCGGCTTTTCGGGAAAAGCTCTTTTGCTGCGGCCTTATAAGCCTCGGCTCCGCCGCCAGCAAGCAAAACCACATCAGCATCCATGCCGTCCTCCCGCATCGAAGTTCGCATTTGGATTAACGCATTCTGAGCGACATTGAAAGACTCTCTATCCAAATATTCTTTGAGCCCCACCTTCTGACCAAACAAGAGGATTTCATTCTTTCCGGAACGGATGGCTTTCTCGATTTTGTCTATTCCTGGAGAGCCTCCATGCTCTTCTTGAATCAACAGGTTTATCGTTTTCAGTAAGACTGACATTGCTTTCAAGCTAGTTCCAGAAGAGTGATAACGAACCTCCCCCTCTTCCAAAGCCACCCAATCAACAGAGAAGAGAAGAAGCCAGGATCGATGACAACGGTCTTCCCTTCCCTGAGGACCTCCAGTAGCCCCTCATCCTTGGTCGAGCTCACAATGTCCATATAAGCCCCGGCAGGTTGTGGCACCACAACAACCGACTTCACTGTCACTGATCGTTTCAGGGTGATCTGGTGCTCCGTAAGCGTCCAGCGAAGGCCGTATTGACAGGAGCGACAGGTTATTCAGCAGGTAGAGCAACACGCCAAGGCAGCAGTTCGCCGACCCGGTTCACAGGCCAGTCTGCGATCACATTCAGTACATGCCGCAGGTAATGCTCCGGATCTACCCCGTTCAACCGGCAGGTGCCGAGCAAGCTGTACAACAAGGCTCCCCGTTCACCACCATGGTCAGAGCCAAAAAACAGGAAGTTCTTTCGCCCCAAGCTCACCAGCCGTAGCGCATTCTCCGCTATGTTGTTGTCCACTTCTATCCAGCCGTTTTCGGTGTAGTACGTCAGTGCTGACCACTGATTCAAGGCATAGGCGAAGGCCTTAGCCAACTCGGAGTGACGCGAGAGCGACTGCATCCTATCCCGTAACCAGATCTCCAGCTCTTTCAGTAAGGGCTTTGCCCGCCGTTCTCGTTCTGCCAGCCGGTGTTCTGCTGACATGCCGCGCAGTTCTGCTTCAAGGCTGTAAAGCTGACCAATTCGTTTGAGGGCTTCGTCTGTGTTATCCGATGGCGTTCGGATATGCACATCATGGATCTTTCGCCTGGCATGAGCCCAGCAAGCGGCCTCCTTTATCGTGCCGGCAGCTCGGTCTTCACGATATAGCTCATTAAATCCTGCATATGCGTCTGCCTGTAGGACGCCGCTGAAATCGGCAAGATGGCTTTGCGGATGGACTCCCTTTCTATCAGGCGAGTAAGCGAACCAGACGGCTGGCGGCAGTGCGGAGCCTGCGTTGCGATCATCGCGTACATACGTCCACAGACGTCCTGTTTTTGTCTTTTTATTGCCAGGGAGCAGTACCGGCACCGGGGTATCGTCTGCGTGTAGTTTGCCATCGGTCAGCACATACTGCCGCAGCGCTTCCTCCAGCGGTGACAGTAATCGGCAACACGCATCTACCCAGCCAGAGAGCACAGAGCGGCTCAGCTCCACGCCCTGACGGGCATAGATTTCCGACTGGCGATACAGCGGGGTGTGCTCTGCATACTTGGAGGTGAGTACCCGAGCCAGTAAGCCTGGCCCGGCGATACCCCGCTCGATAGGACGTGATGGGGCTGGCGCTTGTATGATGAAATCGCATTGCCCGCAGGTGTGTTTCTCCCGAACCGTGCGGATGACCCGGAAGGCACTGCGTATCAGCTCTAACTGCTCAGCAGTATCTTCTCCAAGGTATGCCAGCGCTCCACCACATTCCGGGCAGACAGCCTCTGTTGGACACAGGCGATGCTCATCGCGGGGAAGCGCTTGAGGGAAGGGTTTGCGAATGCGAGTCTGGCGAAGTGGCCGCGGTACCGCTGGATCATCGACCCGACCGGTGAAGGTATCACTCTCCTGCTGGAGTATTTGCAGTTGCGCTTCGGTCTGAGCGATACGACGAGCGAGTTTCTCGGACTGGCTGCCAAAATACATACGCCGCAGCTTGTCGAGTTGCGCAAGCAGGCGCTCAATTTCGCGCTCCCGCTCTTCCAACCTTGCATGCAAAACACGATTGAGTGACTCCTGTTCAGCCAGGAGTCGTTTCAGTCGCAGGATTTCGTCGGCTAGTAATTTTTCCATACCCATGCATCTTACATGGGGGATCACTTTTTACAACATGGTCAATGAGTTAGCCAGGCGCTTTGGATGGCGCCAGTCTATTCCCTCCAGTAGCATGGCCAGTTGTGCAGGCGTCAAAAAGACTTTGCCGTTTCGAGCCGATGGCCAGGCAAACCGACCCTGCTCCAGCCTTTTGGTCAGCAGACACAGACCATCGCCGGTAGACCAGAGGAGCTTAACTTGACTCCCGTTACGGCCCCTGAAGATAAAGACATGCCCTGACAAGGGATCATCCTTCAACGTCATTTGCACTTTCGAGGCTAACCCATTGAAGCCGTTTCTCATGTCTGTGATACCGGCCACGATCCAGATCCGGGTGCCAGTAGGAAGATTGATCATACGCGCAGGGTCTCCAGGATCATTCGTAATACATTGGTATCGACGGTGCCATCGATGACGACCATTGCACGCCCCAGTCGTATCTCGATGGTGCCGGATGGTGTCGGTTCAGAGGCCGTCTCTGGCGTGAGCATTTCGGGCTGCGGGGTCGGAGGCAAGAAGATCTCCGTGGATGAAGGGGGCAACACCAGTTCGATGGGATATAACGCAGGGGCTTCGGCTTTGGCATCACGTCGCCATTTGAACAAGAGGTTTGCATTGATCCCGTGCTCCTGTGCGAGTTTTGAGACGGAGACGCCGGGTTGGTTGGCGGCCTCGACAAGTCGCTGTTTGAATTCTCGTGAGTAATTGGCTCTGCCTTTACGGCTGCCATTGGTACGACTATTGGTGTACACCATCTTTGGTTCCCACTACTTTTTAGTGGGAACTACTTTGTCCACAACTGCCTCCATTCACCAGACGGTAGTGGCCGGACGCTTACGGTGCTCCCCCTCTAAGCGCTTTTTCAACGCTTCCCGAAGCTCAGGATTCATGAACTGGCTCACCGGCAAACCCGTAACAAGCACATCAATTTCCTTTTGCTCAGACAGCAACAGGGCTGCATAGAACAGCGCTTTATATGGCTTGGTCGCGGGGTAATCATCATGTAGTTCCCGGTTCCAGCCTTGAAGGCGATCGGGCTCAACCCCTGCCACCCATTTTTCGTCATCAATAACAACCTGAATGCAGTTCCCTTCACCCCCTGTCAACTGCTGAGGCATCAGCGCCAGAGGACCTGCACCAACTGGCAGTACAGTAGTGGTGACATGCCCCCCCTTAAACCCCATAGCGATCTTTAAGTTCGAGTAACCAATATCCAGACCCAAAATAAATTGTTTCATAAAACGCTCCGCTTTCGTGTTTAGGTAGCTTTTCAGTGGTGTTCCGAGGATTGAGAAGCAGAATACAACCTACCAAGAGGCATCCATGCCTCTGGAACTGCCCAAAATGGGCATTTAGGTTGCTTTTCAGTGATTTTTTTCCCAACCCCATACTCCTGAGCATTCGCACCAACCCAGCCAGCACCGAGTTGTCCAATTCCCAAGGCATCTCCTGGCTTCAACGCGCCCTGATAGTTCGACAAAAAATGAAAAACTTACACCACCCTTCTATCTATCTGGAAAAACACACAAAAAAATTCAAAGCCATCATCTAAAAATGGAAAAATGCAGGCAGTTTTCCAGATAGATAGATGGGTCTTTGACAATTTCCATATCCGCGTTAGCCTGTTGCAAAGGGTAAGTTTGTATTGGAAAATTACGAGCAGTTTTCCAGATAGATAGTTATCTGGAAAGGAATTGGCCGGGGATTGGGAGGTTTGTTTGGCGAGTCTACCTACAACTAGATGGTTGGAATTACTAGAGCCATCTCTAGTCGATGAGCGTTCTGAGATCACATCGGATGTTCTATCGGTAGAGAGGGCGCGATTTGTAACAGAGGTACGAAGTCAAATTGAACGAGCTCTCGCTGTGCTCGCCGTCGAGGCACAGCAGGAAGCCGATATGTACTGGGCCTCACACAACCTAGCGCGGGAGGATGCGAGTGAAGATGAGCAAGGGCGAATCGGCACCCGTGTACGAATCGTCGGGAAGGTTTCACTAAGCGCAGAGTGGTATCGAAACAGATTTGTCAGCGCAGCTCCGAATGAGAAGAAGCTCGTTTTTTCGACATACATCAAGAAGGGTAAAAACCTCAAGTACAGTATGACAAACTTCAAAAACGAGCCGCAGTGGGCGCGAGAACTCATTGAGCAGGTAGAGTCCCGCTATGTGATGTTCAGGAAGCGGGCAGCAGCCATTTCGAAAGTACGTCGAGCGTTATGCGAGTACGAGAAATTACTTAACAGGACACATAGCGACGAGGTATGACACAATGACCGCATCTGTATCGGCAACTGAACTGGCGAAACTGGGTAAATGCGCTTCCCTGATAAAATCTGTCAGCAAGGACTCAGTTGCGGTGAATCGCGACTCATGCAGGCAAAGAACTTTACGTCCCGTGAAGCAAAGCCCAAGCTTGTCGTTACACAACGAAAACACCCTGAGGGGTGAGCAGGCACATTTACGATATGAATCTGCGGCACAACGACTCATGAATCATGCCGCGCAGGCAAAGCACCAGTTCTATCGCGTGGTATTTTCGGCCACCGTAGCAATGGGGTTGCTGACGTTACTTGCTGCATGGACAACCAACTAAACGGCACTAGCGGGATCAAGATGACAAGAAAAGCGAAAGACAAAGCTGTCGAGAAACTGCTAATTGAGAAAAACTCTCCGCAGATGAGTCTTTTTGAGATAATTGAGTCTCCAGGCAAAGAGAGCGAATACTCAAACACAATTGAGCTTTACGATGCGTTACCAAAGTACGTTTGGGACACCAAGAGGGAACAAGAGGACTTATCTAACGCTGTCGTAACGAGACAATGCACCCTGAGGGGTCAACAATTTACCGTCAAAGTAAAACCAGCGATTATTGAAAAAGATGATGGTCGTTCGGTTCTTATTTATGCGGGGCAACGAGAAGAGATTGTTGAGGATGCTTTGCGCAAACTTGCAGTGAAGGGGGCAGGCCTTGTTATTGAAGGTAAAGCCTCGGTAATGTTCTCACTGCACCAACTTCGACAAGAACTCGCAAAACTAGGTCACACGTACAGCTTCTATGAAATCAAAGAAGCGATCCTTGTTTGTCGCGGCGCAACACTTGAGTGCATAAGCAATGATGGTGGAACGATTTTCAGCTCAAGTTTTTTCCCAATGGTTGGACTTACCACGCTCAACGACCTGAAAAATAAAAAACAGGACGCTCGCTGTTATGTGCAATTTCACCCGTTGGTGCACGAATCAATTGTTAGTCTGACGTATCGGCAGTACAACTACAAAATCGGCATGAATATACGCTCGCCGCTTGCGCGGTTTATATATAAGCGCATGAGTCATTACTGGACTCAAGCATCATTGAGCACACCTTATACTCCCTCGCTAAAAAGCTTTCTGAGCCAAAGCCCGAGGGAATTAAGTCCGAGGATGCCGGAAAACGTCCGAGCAATGAAAAACGCTCTTGATGTTTTAGCTGGGGAACAAGTAATTAGCGAATATGAGGCCAATCACATTAAAGACGGCCGCAAGACGCTTGATGTGAGATATGTAATCCTGCCGCATGATAAATTCGTAAAGCAGATGATGGCCTCTAACAAACGCAGACAGCAGGTTGAGCAAAAGGCATTGGATAACAAGGACATGAAAAACACCAGGGGTAAATAACCCGCGCATGACATTGCACATTACAGACAGAGCCTGCAATTATTGGCCTTGTTCTTCCGCGCCAATAATGACACCAGACAATCCCCTGCCAACGTCCCCCCTACGATAGGTAGGTTTGCTGCACGGTTTGATTGAACCACCGTTCAGACCCATCACCCCACCACACACTCATGGTCATCAAACATCAACACAGGCGCTCAGGGCCGCCTGAGGCGAACTCAGACGCCCAAGGGGCGGGGGAAGTACCCCGGCATCATCACGGCGCTCCTGAGGCCGCATAGAGGCTATGAGCAAAGCGTAGGTGCAATCCACCAGCAACAAGACCAGACTCCATTATTATCAATCAGGAGGCCGCGAAGTACCGGCGCCCAGTAAGCCATACTCGGCAAGCTGGTGGATCAGCAAAGGTGTCCCATACGTATCAAGCCCGGCGATCGGGTTTACTGGGGCCCTCCCCCCCCGGATATGATTTCAAGACCGTCTACCCCGAACACAAGCAACCAAGATGAGCACAATGGTAATCCCTGTTCAGTACGGCTGCACCAGGGGTTGCTATGCAACTCAGTTGAGCAGTCGCTGGCCCCCCTCACGCAGGATACTGGCAACCATGGGCAGATTTCGGCATCGCCAGTTGGCGGCCGGAGTCAGCTATCGGCCACTGCCACAGCAGTACATGCAACCCCCTGTCGAGAGCCAAAATAGCTCAGAGCTGTCGGCAAGCTCCCCGACAGCAGCGGATAACAGAGCAATGAGGCTCTGCGACCTATACACATCTTCGTCCATGCCCCTCCAACTAACTACCTCCAGCCACCAGCATAACTGCCGATCTGGTTCTGGTACGTAGCCCCCCGGCCATGAGCCGGTGAGCCCATCCCATATTGAGCTACCCCCACATAGTTCGACTGCAAGTGATAACTCTCGGGAGTTAGGTTAGCGGATCGATAGCAGCCTACCGTAGCGGATATCCACGGTAGGTTCGCTGCACGGTATTCGGTATTCGGTAGGTTTGTTAGGCGATAGCGACCCGGTGACGGTAGGTTCGTGGCGCAAATAGGATGAGCGCCCTTACCCAAGAGGCATCGAGAACCAAACACCCACCAGGATGTTGCATATGAGTCTATCCACCTGCAAAATGCGGACACATTCGAACTCAATAGTGGGACATCAGTAGTCACCCCATAAATACCTAAACCGCCGAATGGCGGTTTTTTTGACCTATTTGAGCCGGGGAGGTTCAAAGCGTGGGGCAAGAACGGTAGGTTCGCTGCACGGTAAGAGGCCGGGGGGAAAGCGGTAGGTTCGCTGCACGGTAAGAGGCCGGGGGGAAAGCGGTAGGTTCGCTGCACGGTAAGAGGCCGGGGGGAAAGCGGTAGGTTTGCTGCACGGTAAGAGGCCGGGGGGAAAGCGGTAGGTTTGCTGCACGGTAAGAGGCCGGGGGGAAAGCGGTAGGTTTGCTGCACGGTAAGAGGCCGGGGGGAAAGCGGTAGGTTTGCTGCACGATAAGAGGCCGGGGGGAAAGCGGTAGGTTTGCTGCACGGTAAGAGGCCGGGGGGGAAAGCGGTAGGTTTGCTGCACGGTAGAAGATCGACTGTGCAGGCGAAGAACGGTAGGTTTACTGCACGATAGAAGGCCGACAGTACGTTTGTTGCACGAAAACATTCAGCTGGCGAAACCTGTCAAAGATTGACTCATCAGAACAAAAGGGAATCGAACAAAAAAGAGACAAAAATGGTGCCCATGAACGCCGTAGTCTGTGGATAACCATATGTCAGCTCGGTAGGTTTACTGCACGATAGGCGGTAGGTTAGTTGCACGGTTCATTTTTCGAGCGAAACGCACGGTAGGTTTGTTGCACCGATACGGTAGGTTTGCTGCACGATAAGCATCTGCTCGGTAGGTTTGTTGCACGGTAGAACGGATAGCCGTGAAGAAATGTGGATAGATCAACGACCTGCTGTGCAAAACCGGTGACGTATTCGGAGGGGACGGTAGGTTTACTGCACGGATTCCGGTAGGTTCGCTACACGGATCCAGGTAGGTTTGTTGCACGATAGATTTTCAAAAACGTCAAAGATCTCAAAATGTTGTGTCAGAACGGAGTGTCACTATCCTTTCTTTAACCTTGATCGATCCTTTAACCAGATCTAAAGATCTTTTATTTATTCTGTGCCAAGCGCATCTGTGAGTAAGGAGCTACCTAAGCAACTCATAGAGCACGCCAACAACAAGGAAAAGCACGAACAGGGAGGCCAGCATCGCAATCAAATAGCCGAGTTCATGAACAACCCCTTTGATCAGTGATTTCAGGCTGACGGATCTCCCTGTGATCCTGTGAACGATCCACTGATACACAGCAAACGAGGCCAGCCCGCAAATTACCAGAACCCCCACCAGCAGGAGAATATTACCCTTCACCGCGGACATACTCAGCACACCAGACTGGATGCCCCATCCAACAAGCTTGCCCAAGCCAAAGCCCAACACCAAGGCTACAGTACCCCGCCAAAGAACAACTTTCAGCGACTGACCCCAAGTGAGTTCGACCCCCATACTTCTTCTCGCCGAGAAGCGCACCAGTACCACCGATGTCACGATACCGATCACAACCATCAAAATGACGTCCAAATCCCTCACCCCATATCAATCTGAACCACATGCCTCACGGCCAAAAGCGCCTGGTGGCGTTTCCCATTTCTGTCCCGCTGGCACCAACACCGGCAACACGTATTGTTCCATCGACACCTGATTCAACGCATCAACATCCGAAATCCGTATCGGTGAAACACCAGCGCTCAAGTCAAGCACATCAATCCGCTTCCTTGAGACCGTCACGCCAAAGCTTTGTTCATAACGCGCAATCGACATCACCCGTTCAGGCCAATAGTGCTTGATCGTTGCCCACACCCGCGGGGAGTTGTATATGCAAGTCAGCCAGACGATCGACTCCACCCAAGCCGGTAGGGTACTGGTGCACTCACGCGATGTTTCTCCAGTACCTCCCATACCAGTTCCTCAGTCCAATGCAATACTGGCCTCCAAACATCAACCCTCCGTGCAGTCCTGCCGCTCCTTCTGTCACAAGCATGGGCCTCCAGCTGGTTGTACTTAGCCCTGTTGGCGCTTTCCTCTCGCCGCTCACCCGTCACGAATAGGATCTTCTTACCCCTGAATCGATCTTGGTTATTCAGCGCCCGACGACCAACATCGATTTTCAACGCACTGGAGCACCACCTGGTTTGAAGTGAAGGAGATTGTTGGGGGAAGCGAAGCCTAGTGGACGGTGATGCTCGCTGATGGTCCCTGGGCAGCACCAGAAGCCCCTCATGCGTCTCAACGTGGTGTGGACGACTGTAGGCATTATCCTTTAGCAGCTCCCCCTCAAAACCGCCCTCAAGCCACGAAAAGTACAGTGGTACCTGGAATACCTCCGCCAACTGGTGGCAGTAGTCGCGCATAACCCCCAGTCCATCAAAGAGCTCCCCTCCCGGCCATCGACGTCATGATGCCAGAACTCCATCGAGCAACCTCAAGTAGGCAGCTATCGAATCCTTGCCGCCAGATAGACAAACTATGACGTGATCGTACAAAGCCAGATCTACTTCCGGGGCCGAGTAATACGATGTTTCAACGTGACAACCCTTCTTACTTGGAAGACCGGTCAAGGCCCCTTCGAGAGACGGGATAACCACTTGGTCGTCAAACAGATCGCCCTGAACATTACCTCTCATAAACAGCTCACCATTTTTGCTTTACCGTTCTATATTTCCACATTACAGTATTATAAATCGATCCTGTAATTAACGGGGTGCTTTTGACCATTACGCCAGGCGCACCACAAGGAGTCATCAAAAAGCAATCTAAACGTAGCCTTTGGAATTGACTGGGATACTTGGCAACGCCGGGGTCGGTTAGGGAAGCGCAGATAGGTTGCTTTTAGATGGGTTCTTGATTGGTTGGCTGGTTCATTGTTCAACGAGAAGGTGACGACAGTGGAAGCTATAAAGCGATTCATCGTCTGGGTGAATTACGGTCTTGAGGGGTGGAGCATGTACGGCTCTAGCAACGATTGGAAAGAAGCCCTCTCCCTTCGCCTGGATGCGATAGAAGGGGGTGGCAATGACAAAGGGGATGTCTTCGTGACCGAGAGCAAAGAAGCGCTGGTGGCTGAGACCGAATTGACAGAATGGCACCGGGAGCTCGAAGCGGTGCTGATGGCCCTGGATGATTGTCAGTTGGAGTGCGATGGCATGACTTGGGCCGTGAGTCACCTATTGAAGGCGGCCGGGATCCCCCACGATTGCATGAGCGGCATGGTGAGGAACGAGCAGACCAAAGACATTGTGACCCCTCACTACTGGATAGCTCTCAATGGGGGTTGGGTGGTGGACCTTCGGCTCCGGATGTGGTTCGGGGACCATGATGAGGTTCCCCATGGAATCTTTCACTCTCTAAGCGAACCGGGCTTCTTCTACCAGGGTGAGCTCGTCCAACAACACCAAGGAATGCGGTTATCGAGGGCGGTACTGGACATGATGACCGATGGAAAAATTTCACATGTGAAAATTCCATCGCTACAAAGCGGAGAGAAGTAGAGTGGAACTGAACTACGACAAAGAAGTATCGGACGCACACTTGGCAGCTGCCGGTTGGGGGATGGACGCTTTCAATCATTCCAACCCTTTCGAAAGCCATGTCATCTACGTGAGAGACTATCGGAGCGACAACACTAGGTTGTTCACCATCAGGCAGGATGAGTTCGATGTGATCCGTGTCCCTGCCCACCAGCCAATCGAGGTGATGACTTCTATCATTGCAGCGTCAATGATAAAGCTCGCTCGGGGAACACTAAAAATCAACGAAAACTCAGGGCTGGCTCACGCCTTGGTGGGCTACGCCAAAGCAACTCAGACATACCGCCAGTGGCGTCTTGTCGCTGGTGCAAAAGAGCGTCTGCACTTAATCCTCAATATCTACCCTACTCGTGGTGATGACGGACTACTCAGACCCATTATCCTGCGCACCCCTGAAACAGTCCTGAGCACGACCGAAGTTCTCATGACCGCAGCCCAAATCCGGGATGTGGATAGAGTTAATCACCCCGAGTGGTTCAAGACCAAAAAGCTCGGCGGCCGGAGGTAGTGATGAAGCTTGTTCTCTGGATAGGAGCCCTGATCATTGCCCCCTTCGTCATCGCCAAGGTGGATTTGTGGCGCCGACGCGGCATCGGTGAGGCCTGGGGCTGGTGGGAAACAGAGAACATGCCTCATGAGCTGCGTACCGCGACCCTGTTCCTATCGGAGCAGGACATCGCGACTTCCCTGCCGGTGCCGATGCACGGCAGGGTTGACCAGGTGTACAAGACCAAGCGGGGGGTGCTCATCCCGCTTGATACCAAATCTCGTCCGATGACTCGCGTCTACGAATCGGACATCATCCAGCTCTCGGTTTACCGGATCATCCTGTTGCATCAGTACAACGTCCCCGTCGCCAACTACGGCTACGTCAGGACTGTGACTGAAACCTCAACCGGGGAGCGAGTCCGTTACATCAAGACAAAACTGCTCAGCGAAAGGCAAGTGGTCAAGCTATGGCGGCGCTATCAGTCGATACGCTCCGGCCAGATGACACCATCCTGTACCTGTGGTGGTGATTTCCACTCAACATCACGTTGAGTGTTTGGTTGTTTACTCGGGCCGATTGGCCCTTTTCCCATGGAGAGGCATATGTGGTTCAAAAACTTGAGCGTCTATCGTTTCACCCGTCCATTCGAGCTCACTGCGGAGCAGCTGGAGACCCAGCTTGAAACCTGTGCTTTCACCCCCTGCGGTAGCCAGGACATTTCCAAGTTCGGCTGGGTTAAACCCCTTGGCAAATTCGGTTCGATGCTGACCCACTCAGCACAAGGTCACATCCTCATCTGCGCTCGCAAGGAAGAGAAGCTCCTGCCGACAGCCTTCGTTAACGAGCAGCTGGCCGAGAAGATCGAAGAAGTGGAGCATGAGCAGGGCCGAGCCCTCAAGAAGAAGGAAAAGGCAGCTCTGAAAGAGGAACTGCTGCACTCCCTGCTACCTCGTGCATTCAGCCGCACAAACCAGACACTGGCTTGGCTGAATCCCGCAGAGAACCTGCTGGTGGTCGATAGCAGCTCAGCCAAGAGGGCAGACGATCTGCTGGCACTGCTGCGCAAATCCATTGGCTCCCTGCCTGTGGTGCCGGTGGCTCTCAAGAACCCGCCCGAGATCACCATGACCGAGTGGCTGAACGAGGGTAATCTCCCCGCCAGCTTCACCCTGGAAGACGAAGCTGAACTGCGGAGCGCCATGGAGGAAGGAGGAATTATCCGCTGCAAGAAACAGGACCTGATGACTGATGAGATCAAGCATCACCTGTCCAACGACAAACAGGTAACCAAGCTGGCCTTGACCTGGGGGGATACCCTGAGCTTCGTACTGGGGGACGATCTTTCCATCAAGCGGCTCAAGTTCAGCGAGGAGCTGCGCGAGCAGAACGATGATGTGAGTAATGAAGACCCCGCGGCCCGGATTGATGCGGACTTTGCCCTGGTGACTGCTGAGCTGTCACAGTTTATCCCAGCCCTCTTTGCTGCCCTGGGGGGCGAGGAACAGGCTCAATAGGGAGATACCGATGTATCACGCTTTCGACCTTTTCAGCATCATTTCTCTTGTGCTGATTATTGCCGTAATCGTTATCGCTCTGTTCCAACTGAACAGACCGGCGACGATAGTTCTTTCATCACCAAGTTGGCTGATTGTGCTCATGAGCCCAGCAACAGTATTACCTCTTGTCCCCATCTTATTTTCACTGTGGATTGTAGGATCCTCCTACTTATATGGGGCTACTGCTGGGAACATCTTTGGGCTCATTTTTACAGGCTTCTGCTACTACGCATTTCACGCGATCCTGCACAAAGGAGCGAGATTTTTCATGTCAAAACCGGTTAGGGAGTTGCAGTGGTGGATCGACTACCGTGGCAACTTCCATCCGCACTTAATCATCATGAATAACACTGACAGGACACATTTCAGCAAGAGGAAGGAAAAAGCGTTAAGACTGCTGGCCGACATTGAGGAAGCCGGTCCATTTGGCAGACCCATTGTAGTGAAAACGCCGTTCAAGCTTGATTACCTGTCAGCCCGTTTGGCTAGACAGGGATGGAAGATCGAGAGACGCCCCGCCTCCAGTTGTCCCTGGATTGTGCGAGTCGCGCTCCTGATGCGACGCGGGAAATTACAGTTACCGTTACCTTCAAATGGCTGGAGGCTCAAGCTGCCTACTCGTCGCGATTGGCGAGACCTTGCCATGATGCACCATGCGGTACTCTCCCCTCCCAGCTATCCAAGTGTTGAGATCACTCCATCAGCAGCAAGACTGCTCAGGGATTAGTCACAGGATATGAGGGAGCTATCCCCAGAATTTGTGGATAAAACGAGCTCAACTTAGGCCCCTAATCGGGCAATGCTGTTCACTTAAGCGGAGCCGCATTGCGATCTACCGGAAAACGGGTCTTTGATATCTTCACCGCCCTGGGTCTCGATGGCCTGGGGCGTTTTTCTATGAACATGACGCCTATGCAGCCCCGCAACTCCGCCAACCTCCGTGGCGTATGGGCTGGCGAT